>NZ_LT607557.1:204841-283012 GCF_900095275.1 Pseudomonas sp. UMAB-40 | reverse complement strand
GTAGGAGTGAGCCTGCTCGCGATGGCGGCCTGACAGCCGACCAATTTCTTGCAGGTGTTCACCGAACCCTGTGGGAGCTGGCCTGCCAGCGATGGCGGCCTGAGAACCGACCAATTTCTTGCAGATGTACACCGTCTCATTGTAGGAGCGAGCCTGCTCGCGAGGCATTCTCATGGTCAACCGATCTCTTTCAACAGACCAGCAATGCCAAGTTGCAGGCCATAAAAAAGGCGCGAACCTCTCGGAACGCGCCTCTTTTGTCGCAGCGATGTATCAGCTGCCCAGTGCCTTCGATGCCAGCCAGAACAGGCCGGCCGACAGGGCCACTGTCGCGGGCAGGGTCAGGACCCAGGCCAGCAGGATGGTCCGCACGGTGCCGCCTTGCAGGCCACTTTTGTTGGCGACCATGGTGCCGGCAACGCCTGAGGACAGGACGTGGGTGGTGGAGACCGGCAGGCTGAAGATGTTGGCCATGCCGATCAGGCTCGCGGTAGTGATCTGTGCCGACATGCCTTGGGAGTAAGTCATGCCCTGCTTGCCGATCTTCTCGCCGATGGTCAGCACCACGCGTTTCCAGCCGACCATGGTCCCCAGGCCCAGGGCCAGGGCGACCGCCAGAATCACCCAGAACGGAGCGTATTCAGTGGTGGTGGTCAGGTCTTTGCGCAGTTTGTCCAGGTCAGCCTTTTCACGGGCAGCGAGACCAGGCAGCTTGCCGACTTTCTTCGCCGTGTCATCCAGGCAGAGCAGATAACGACGCACTTCGATGCGGCTTTCCGGCGACAGCGAGTGGTAATCCGCTACACCTTTAAGGGTGCCGAGGAGGGCGGTGATGGTCGGTTCGGTCTGTTGCGGGTTGCAACGGAATTTCTCCGGCAGATCGCCTTCCACGCTTTTGCCCAGGGCCAGGTACTCGCCCAGGGTGTCGGCGTTGCGCTTGTAGAACTGGCTCAGGTGCAGGGTCGCATCGCGGGTCCGTTCGATCTGGTAGGTCGTGCTGCCCAGGTCGAGAACGAACTGCGCCGGCACGATACCGATCAGCACCAGCATGATCAGGCCGATACCTTTCTGGCCATCGTTGGAACCGTGCACGAAGCTCACGGCCATGGCCGAGATCACCAGCACCAGGCGATTCCAGAACGGCGGGTGTTTCTTGTCGTCGATCTTGCGGCGCTGTTCCGGTGTCTTGTGCATCTTCGACAGAGGACGCCACCATTTCAGACCGATCAATATCAGAGCTGCGACCAGGAAACCCGCCATCGGCGAGAACACCAGGGACGCCCCGATGTCGATCGCTTTCTGCCAGTTCACGCCATCGGCCAACGGAATGTCGTTGATCAACGCGTTGGCCAGGCCGACACCGAGGATCGAACCGATCAGCGTGTGGGAACTGGAGGCCGGGATACCGAAGTACCAGGTGCCCAGGTTCCAGGTGATGGCGGCGGCGAGCAGCGAGAACACCATGGCCAGCCCGTGACCGGTGTTCACATTGATCAGCAGCTCTACCGGCAGCAGGTGGACGATGGCATACGCCACGCCGACACCGCCCAGCAGTACGCCGAGAAAGTTGAACACACCGGAAAAGAACACCGCCAGATGAGGCGGCATGGCTTTGGTGTAGATAACGGTGGCCACCGCGTTAGCGGTGTCATGAAAGCCGTTGATGAACTCGAAGGCGAGGACAAAGGCAAGGGCGAGCAAGAGGCTCACAAGCACCCAAGCATCCAGTCCGCTGAATAAATCGATCATGAAGGTTTTCTGACCCGGTCATAAGGGGGCGCGATTATGCCAGAAAAGACTGCTAATCGATGCACTAGGTGCTCATCGGTAACATTCTTCAACGAATTAGTTTGTGACGATAGCCTATCCCCGAGGTTTTTACCGGGTTTTGCAAGTCATTGAATTCAGATGAAAAGGCCGCAGCCACAAGGGTTTCTCTCGTGAGGCCGAGAGGCTTGAACACTTGTGTGAAATATCTGAGAGGAGGGTCAGGCAAGTGCCATTTACCTCATCCGCAAGGTGAGGTGGCCGCTGCCCGCTTGTAGCGGGCGCGAAAGGCATCATCAGAACACCCCGCTTTTAACGGGTGCCGATGCAGACCCTGAAAGGATTCAGGCCGAAGTAATCAGGGTTCTTCGGCTTTGAGTTCCTTTTCCATCTTCTGCAATTCCTGGGTGAATGCCTGATCTTGAACGGTGGCGCGTTTACGCCAGGGTTTGCGTTCGGGTTCGGGCTGAGCGGCGTAGGTGGTGACTTCCCCGCCGTAAACTTCCTTGTAACGTTGTTCCTGGCGCTCAAGTTCCGCGCGCAGTTCGTCTTTCGTCACAGTGCTACCTGTATGAGTTGAGATAAATTCTGGTGAAACGCGCTGCATCGAATCTATTGACCACACTCGTCGAAAGGCCAATGCCCGATAAAGGCATCGTTTTTTACGGCGTGCGAACAATACTTCCATGTTGCAGGCGGCCACGGCACCAGAGAAAAACAGCTGACGTAGCATCAGTTACCTGTTTCAGCGAGCGCGTTGGCGGAACATATGAAATGAGCGTCAAGCGCTTGCTGCAGGCAGCGACGATAGAAAACCGGGCTGCCGGGTAGCGGAACCGGCACGTAAAAACCGCTTCGCCACTGAGGTGCATTATAGCGGTCGATCCGAAGAACACTATCGCTTGAGAGTTAAAAGTAGTTCTACCTGTGTGATTGTTTTGTTACTCACAACTTTCAGCGGTAACTAGGGTGTGGATGATGTCACATTGCGACGATGTCTTTCTGACGCCATAAAGTCGAACAAGTTAACCCCACTACATCAGCCCTTAATCAGCGAAGAATAAAAGCATGTAGCGGACACTGCGCAAATCAGCGCGGATAAGGTGGCCATCGCCTGTAAGGCCGATTGCGATTATCGGTCGATGGTTCGATAATCGCCCAATCTTGCGGCCTGTGGCTTGTGTGCCGGACCCGAAGCCGCATGTAATAGCCGCTGAGCCGTGTAGGAAAAGGACCTGATATGAACGATCAAATGCGCAATTCCTTCGCTTCAGTGGCGCCGCCGATCGTGGCCTCGCCCGCCAAGCGAATCCAGGCCCTGACCGGCGACCCGGATTTCATGACGTCGCTGGCCCGGGGATTGGCGGTGGTTCAAGCGTTCCAGGAGCGCAAACGGCACCTGACCATTGCCCAAATCAGCCACCGCACGGAAATTCCCCGCGCCGCTGTGCGACGTTGCCTGCACACCCTGATCAAACTCGGCTACGCCACCACCGACGGTCGCACCTATTCGCTGCTGCCCAAAGTGCTGACGCTCGGCCATGCCTACTTGTCCTCGACGCCTTTGGCGGTGTCCGCCCAGCCGTATCTGGACCGCATGAGCGAGCAACTTCACGAGGCCTGCAACATGGCCACGCTGGAAGGCGACGACATTTTGTACATCGCTCGCTCGGCGACCACACAACGCCTGATTTCCGTCGACCTTTCGGTGGGCGGGCGGTTGCCCGCGTATTGCACGTCCATGGGCCGGATTCTTCTTGCGGCACTGGACGACACGTCGCTGCGCGAATACCTCGACCATGCGGAGTTCCAGGCCAAGACCAGCCGAACCTTGCACACCCCCGAGGCGTTGCTCGAATGTCTGCAAGAAGTGCGGCAACAAGGCTGGTGCATCGTCGATCAGGAACTGGAGCAGGGCCTGCGTTCGATTGCTGTTCCGGTGTACGACGCTTCGGGCCAGGTAGTGGCCGCGCTCAACGTCAGTACCCACGCCGGACGGGTCAGCCGCAACGAGCTGGAGCAGCGTTTCCTGCCTGGTTTGTTGAGCGCCAGTCGTGACCTCAGTGCCCAGTTGTTTGCCTAAGCTGTTCGATAAACGCACAGAGTTGCGTTTATCGAATTGACGCTGTTTCCCCAAGATCACTAATGTCGCGGCAGCGCCAGCCTTGGCTGGCACATGTCCGACTGCGTTCTTGCGTGGAATAAAAATAATGAACCAGCCTCAGTCTGCTGTAGGGAACTGCCTCGATGTGCAGTCCTTCATCAATGCTCAACCCATTTCGCGCTACCAGTGGCGAGTGGTGATCCTGTGTTTCCTGATTGTCTTCCTTGATGGCCTCGACACTGCGGCCATGGGCTTTATCGCGCCGGCCCTGTCCCAGGACTGGGGCATCGATCGAGCCAGTCTCGGCCCGGTAATGAGTGCCGCGTTGATCGGCATGGTCTTCGGCGCACTGGGCTCCGGTCCCTTGGCTGACCGCTTTGGGCGAAAAGTCGTACTGGTCGGCGCGGTATTGTTGTTCGGGGCTTTCAGCCTGGCCTCGGCTTACAGCACCAACGTCGATCAACTGCTGGTGCTGCGCTTCCTCACCGGCCTGGGCCTCGGCGCCGGGATGCCGAACGCCACCACGCTGTTGTCGGAATACACCCCGGAGCGCAAAAAATCCCTGCTGGTGACCAGCATGTTCTGCGGCTTCAACCTCGGCATGGCCGGTGGCGGGTTTATCTCGGCCAAGCTGATTCCGGCCTTCGGCTGGCACAGTCTGCTGCTGATCGGCGGGATTCTGCCGTTGATCCTCACCGTCGTGTTGCTGTTCTGGCTACCGGAGTCGGCGCGTTACCTGGTCGTGCGCAACCGTGGCACCGACAAAGTGCGCAAGGCCCTCGCACCGATCGATCCGACGGTCGTCGCCCAGGCGTCGAGCTTCAGCGTGCCGGAACAGAAAACCGTGAAGGCGCGCAACGTGTTCGCGGTGATCTTCTCTGGCACCTATAGCACCGGCACCTTGCTGCTGTGGCTGACCTACTTCATGGGGCTGGTGATTGTTTACCTGCTGACCAGCTGGCTGCCGACGTTGATGCGCGACAGTGGCGCGAGCATGGAACAAGCCGCGTTCATTGGCGCGCTGTTCCAGTTTGGCGGGGTGCTGAGCGCCGTAGGCGTGGGTTGGGCGATGGACCGGTTCAATCCGCACAAGGTCATCGGCATTTTCTACCTTCTGGCTGGGGTGTTTGCCTACGCGGTAGGGCAGAGCCTGGGCAACATCACGATTTTGGCGACGTTGGTGCTGGTGGCCGGGATGTGCGTCAACGGCGCGCAATCGGCGATGCCGTCGCTGGCGGCGCGTTTTTATCCGACCCAAGGGCGCGCGACCGGGGTGTCGTGGATGCTCGGGATTGGCCGGTTCGGCGCGATTCTCGGGGCGTGGATGGGCGCGACGTTGCTGGGGTTGGGCTGGAATTTTGAACAGGTGCTGACGGCGCTGGTGATTCCGGCGGCGGTGGCGACCCTGGCGGTGGTGATCAAGGGCATGGTCAGTCATGCGGATGCGACCTGAGTCCGGATTTCAACATCTTCGGTGCGTTTGAGGGCCTCTTCGCGGGCAAGCCCGCTCCCACAAGGATTGCGCATCAACCTGTGGGAGCGGGCTTGCCCGCGATGCTTTTAAGGATCGGTAGTCAGACAACAATCTGTTCGATAAACGAACACTCAGTCGATTATCGGATTGTTTGGCGTTTTGCACAGGCTTAACCTGCAGTCATTCCGGCGCTGCGCATCGCGCCTTTTTCTACCACTGTCGGTTCATCACAAACGGGAGCCTGCCCCATGGCTGAAATCCTTTCGCTGCACGACGCGGTGAAGCAATTCGTCAACGACGGCGATACCGTCGCACTCGAAGGCTTCACCCACCTGATCCCTACGGCGGCGGGTCACGAAATCATTCGCCAGGGCAAGAAGGATCTGACGCTGGTGCGGATGACGCCTGACCTGATCTACGACCAGTTGATCGGCGCCGGTTGTGCCCGCAAGCTGATTTTCTCCTGGGGCGGCAACCCGGGTGTCGGTTCGCTGCACCGTCTGCGTGACGCGGTCGAGAAGCAGTGGCCGCACGCGCTGGAAATCGAAGAGCACAGCCACGCCGACCTGGCCAATGCCTACGTCGCTGGCGCTTCCGGGCTACCGTTCGCGGTACTGCGTGCCTACGCCGGTTCCGACTTGCCGAAGGTCAACCCGCTGATCAAAACCGTCACTTGTCCGTTCACCGGCGAAGTATTGGCCGCCGTGCCTTCGGTACGCCCGGACATCACCGTGATTCACGCGCAGAAAGCCGACCGCAAAGGCAACGTGCTGCTGTGGGGCATTCTCGGCGTGCAGAAAGAAGCCGCCCTGGCCGCCAAACGTTGCATCGTCACCGTCGAGGAAATCGTCGACGACCTCAATGCACCGATGAATTCTTGCGTGCTGCCGACCTGGGCCCTGAGCGCGGTCTGCCATGTGCCTGGCGGCGCGCATCCGTCCTACGCCCACGGTTACAACGAGCGCGACAACCGCTTCTACCAGGCTTGGGACCCGATTGCCCGCGACCGTGAAACCTTCACTGCGTGGATCAACGAATACATCCACGGCTGCGCTGACTTCAGCGAGTTCCAGGCCAAGCTGGCCGCTGCTTCGGAGGCCAAGTAATGACTTACACCACCAATGAAATGATGACCGTCGCCGCCGCCCGCCGCCTGAAGAACGGTTCGGTGTGCTTCGTCGGCATCGGTCTGCCGTCGAAAGCCGCCAACCTGGCGCGCCTGACGTCTTCGCCGGATGTGGTCCTGATCTACGAATCGGGTCCGATCGGTGCCAAGCCAAGCGTACTGCCGCTGTCGATCGGTGACGGCGAACTGGCGGAAACCGCTGACACCGTCGTCCCGACCGGTGAGATTTTTCGCTATTGGCTGCAAGGCGGGCGCATCGACGTCGGGTTTCTCGGCGCCGCGCAAGTCGACCGCTTTGGCAACATCAACACCACCGTGGTGGGCGACTATCACCAGCCGAAAGTCCGCCTGCCGGGTGCCGGTGGCGCGCCGGAGATTGCCGGCTCGGCGAAAAGCGTACTTATCATTCTCAAGCAATCGGCACGCTCCTTTGTCGACAAACTCGACTTCATCACCTCGGTCGGCCACGGCGAGGGCGGTGATTCTCGCAAGCGTCTCGGCCTGCCGGGCGCAGGTCCCGTGGGGATCATTACCGACCTGTGCATCATGGACCCTGAAGCGGACACGCATGAGTTTGTGGTCACCGCGCTGCACCCGGGCGTGACTCGCGAGCAAGTGATTGCCGCCACCGGTTGGGCGATTCGCTTTGCCGAGACGGTTGAACACACCGCCGAGCCCACCGACGTCGAGCTGAAGGCGCTCAGGGACCTGGAAGCTCGCACCGCCGCCGCCCACGGCCAGGCACCGGGAGAAGCATGATGCGCGACGTTTATATCTGCGACGCGATTCGCACCCCCATCGGCCGTTTCGGTGGCGGCTTGTCAGCGGTGCGTGCTGACGACCTCGCCGCCGTGCCGATCAAGGCGCTGATGGAGCGCAACCCGTCGGTGGACTGGAACGCAGTGGACGAGGTGTTCCTCGGCTGCGCCAACCAGGCCGGTGAAGACAACCGCAACGTCGCCCGCATGGCGCTGTTGCTGGCGGGCCTGCCGGAAAGCATTCCCGGCGTCACCCTCAATCGCCTGTGCGCGTCGGGCATGGACGCCATCGGCACCGCGTTCCGCGCAATCGCGAGCGGTGAAATGGAGCTGGCGATTGCCGGCGGTGTCGAGTCGATGTCCCGCGCGCCGTTCGTGATGGGCAAGGCCGATGCGGCGTTCTCGCGCAACATGAAACTGGAAGACACCACCATCGGCTGGCGTTTCATCAACCCGTTGATGAAAGCGCAATACGGCGTCGATGCGATGCCGCAGACCGCCGACAACGTCGCCGACGATTACGCCGTATCCCGCGAGGATCAGGACGCTTTCGCCCTGCGCAGCCAGCAGCGCACTGCCGCCGCGCAAGCTGCAGGATTTTTCGCTGAAGAAATCGTCGAAGTGCGGATTGCCCACAAGAAAGGGGAAACCGTCGTCAGCCAGGATGAGCATCCACGCGCTGACACCACCCTGGAAACCCTGGCCAAACTGAAACCGGTCAACGGTCCCGACAAAACCGTCACCGCCGGTAATGCTTCCGGTGTGAACGACGGTGCGGCGGCGTTGATTCTGGCCTCCGCCGAAGCGGTGAAGAAACACGGCCTGACCGCCCGCGCCAAAGTGCTAGGCATGGCGAGCGCCGGTGTCGCACCACGGGTGATGGGCATCGGCCCGGTGCCGGCGGTGCGCAAATTGACCGAGCGCCTCGGGCTGGCCGTCAGCGATTTCGATGTGATCGAACTCAATGAAGCCTTCGCCAGCCAAGGGTTAGCGGTACTGCGTGAGCTGGGCTTGGCGGACGACGCGGCCCAGGTCAACCCGAACGGTGGCGCCATTGCCTTGGGCCATCCGTTGGGCATGAGCGGTGCGCGTCTGGTCCTGACCGCGTTGCATCAGCTTGAAAAAACGGGCGGCAACAAAGGCCTGGCGACCATGTGCGTCGGTGTCGGCCA
This sequence comes from Pseudomonas sp. UMAB-40, assembly GCF_900095275.1. Classification (NCBI taxonomy): domain Bacteria; kingdom Pseudomonadati; phylum Pseudomonadota; class Gammaproteobacteria; order Pseudomonadales; family Pseudomonadaceae; genus Pseudomonas; species Pseudomonas sp. UMAB-40. The sequence goes on along the minus strand of NZ_LT607557.1, from coordinate 274,611 downwards.
GGGTCTGGCCTTGGCCATCGAACGCGTCTGACGCCCGGCAGACTAATAAGAACAGAGGAAAGCGAAATGACTGACAAGCCTGGTTACCGTCGCCCGCAGGAAGGCACCCAGCCGGACTATCTGCACCCGACTTATCAATCCACCAACCGTCGCGCGCCGTCCAAGCCGTTGGTGTTTTTGCCACATTCGTTGTCGGAAATTACCGGCCCGACCATCGGCGCCGAGCGTATCAACGAGAAGGACAACGACCTGACGGTGCAGCACGCGGGTGAACCGTTGGGCGAGCGCATCATCATTCACGGCCGCGTGCTGGATGAAGACGGCTTGCCGGTGCCGGGGATTCTGGTGGAGATCTGGCAGGCCAACGCCGCCGGTCGCTACAACCATGCCCGCGACCTGCACGACGCGCCGCTGGACCCGAACTTCACCGGCACCGGTCGCACCGTGACCGACGCCGATGGCTGGTACCAGTTCCAAACCATCAAGCCCGGCGCCTATCCGTGGGGCAACCACCACAATGCGTGGCGCCCGGCGCACATTCATTTCTCGCTGTTCGGGCCGAGCATCCTGACGCGGCTGGTCACGCAGATGTATTTCCCGGGCGACCCGCTGCTGGCCTATGACCCGATCTACAACTGCGTACCGGATACCCGCGCCAAAGAGCGTTTGATCGCCACGTTCGATCTGGAAAAAACCATCCCTTCCTATGCCCTCGGTTATCGCTGGGACATCGTCTTGCGCGGCCGCGAAGCCACGCCGATGGAGAAATAAGATGACGCTGAACGCGACCACGTCCCACACCGTCGGGCCGTATTACCACATCGGCCTGACCTGGCTGAACCGCGAAGATTTGACCGTCGAACACACCCTCGGCGAGCGTGTGGCGATCACCGGGCAAGTCGTCGATGGCAACGGCGATTTCGTTAACGACGCGATGCTGGAAGTCTGGCAGGCCAATGCCGCTGGTAAATACGACCATCCCGAAGACGACCAGACCAAGCCCCTGGACCCGAACTTCGAAGGCTTCGGCCGGGTGCCAGTGGACGCCGAAGGGCGCTTTCGTTTCACCACGATCAAACCCGGAACGGTGGAAGGCCTGAAGGGCTCGACCCAGGCGCCGCACCTGGTGGTGCTGGTGTTCGCTCGCGGGTTGGTGAAGCACTTGCTGACGCGGATTTACTTTGAGGGCGAACCGGCGAACCTCGACGACCCGCTGCTGGAATGTGTACCGGCCGAGCGCCGCAGTACCTTGCTGGCGAAGCAGGATGCGTCGGGTGTTTATCAGTGGAATGTCATCCTGCAAGGCACCGATGCCGAGACGGTGTTCTTCGATTACTGAAAACACCGAAAATCCCTGTAGGAGCCAGCAAGCCGGCTCCTACAGGGGGGATTGGTGTTGCTGATCTATCGGTGGAACGGGACTGTTGCAGAGTGTGTCTAGACTGTCATGGTCCTCAAAGAGTGAAAAACAATGACAACTAACACGGCTACTACAGAGCATTACACCGGCGAAGAGCGCAGCAAGCGGATCTTTGCGATTGTCGGCGCCTCGTCGGGTAACCTCGTCGAATGGTTCGACTTCTACGTCTACGCCTTTTGTGCGATTTACTTCGCGCCAGCCTTTTTCCCGTCGGATAACCCGACTGTGCAACTGGTGAATACCGCCGGCGTGTTCGCGGCCGGGTTCCTGATGCGACCGATCGGCGGCTGGATTTTTGGCCGTGTCGCGGACAAGCACGGGCGCAAAAATTCGATGCTGATCTCGATTCTGATGATGTGCTTCGGTTCGTTGCTCATCGCCTGCCTGCCGACCTACAAGGACATCGGCGTCTGGGCGCCGATCATGCTGTTGTTCGCCCGCTTGCTGCAGGGCTTGTCAGTGGGCGGTGAATACGGCACCACCGCGACCTACATGAGCGAAGTCGCCCTCAAGGGCCAGCGCGGTTTCTTCGCCTCGTTCCAGTACGTGACGCTGATTGGCGGGCAATTGCTGGCGGTGTCGCTGGTGGTGGTCCTGCAACAGTTCCTTACTGAAGATGACCTGCGTGCCTACGGCTGGCGGATCCCGTTTGTGGTCGGTGCGGTGGCGGCGTTGATCTCGCTGTTCCTGCGTCGTTCGCTGAAAGAAACCACCAGCAAGGAAATGCGCGAAAACAAGGACGCCGGCAGCATCCGCGCGTTGTTCCGCAACCATAAAGCAGCCTTTATTACCGTGCTCGGTTACACCGCCGGCGGCTCGCTGATTTTCTACACCTTCACCACGTACATGCAGAAATACCTGGTGAACACCGCCGGCATGCACGCCAAGACTGCCAGCTACATCATGACCGGCGCGCTGTTCCTTTATATGTGCATGCAGCCGCTGTTCGGCATGCTCGCGGACAAAATCGGCCGACGTAACTCGATGCTGTGGTTCGGTGCATTGGGTACGCTGTGCACCGTGCCGATCCTGCTGAGTCTGAAAAGTGTCAGCAGCCCATTCCTGGCCTTTGTGCTGATTACCGTGGCGCTGGCGATCGTGAGTTTCTACACCTCGATCAGTGGCCTGGTAAAAGCCGAAATGTTCCCGCCGGAAGTGCGCGCACTCGGTGTTGGCCTGGCGTATGCGGTAGCCAATGCGATCTTCGGTGGTTCGGCGGAATACGTGGCCCTGAGCCTCAAAGCCGCGGGCATGGAAAACTCCTTCTACTGGTACGTGACGGTGATGATGGCGGTGGCGTTCCTGTTCAGCCTGCGCCTGCCGAAAGAAGCCAAGTATTTGCACCACGACCTTTGATCCATCTGCGTGGGCCCGACTGGCCCACGCCTTCAGGGACTGTTTATGAACCAGCGACCGGGCAATCAATTGTTCGATGCCTATTTCACTGCCCGCGATATGCGTGAAGTGTTTTGCGATCAGGGCCGGGTTCAGGCCATGCTCGATTTCGAAGCGGCGTTGGCCCGGGCCGAGGCGCGGGTGGGCTTGATTCCGCAATCGGTTGTCGCCTCGATCGAAGCGGCTTGTGTGGCCGGACATTACGACTTTTCAGCCCTCGGCGAGGCGATCGCCACGGCAGGCAATTCGGCGATTCCGCTGGTCAAGGCGTTGGGTAAACAGATCGCCGCCAACGATGCCGACGCTGAACGCTACGTGCACCTGGGTGCGACCAGTCAGGACGTGATGGACACGGGCCTGGTGCTGCAACTGCGCCGGGCGCTGGAGCTGATCGAAAGCGATCTGGCGCAACTGGGCGAAACATTGGCAACCCAATCCCAGCGTTACGTCGCCACACCGCTGGCCGGACGCACCTGGTTGCAGCACGCAACGCCGGTCACCCTCGGCATGAAAATCGCCGGTTGGCTGGGCGCCATCACCCGCAGCCGACAACGTCTGCAAGAACTCAAACCGCGCCTGCTGGTGCTGCAATTCGGCGGCGCATCCGGAACCCTCGCGGCCCTCGGCGACCAGGCGATGCCGATTGGCCAAGCGCTGGCTGAAGAATTGAAACTGACACTGCCGGATCAGCCCTGGCACACCCAGCGTGATCGCTTGGTGGAGTTCGGCGCGGTACTTGGTTTGATCGCCGGCAGCCTCGGCAAACTCGGCCGCGACATCAGCCTGTTGATGCAGACCGAAGCCGGCGAAGTGTTCGAACCGTCGGCACCGGGCAAGGGCGGTTCCTCGACCATGCCGCACAAACGCAACCCTGTGGGCGCCGCGGTGCTGATAAGTGCGGCGACCCGCGTTCCCGGTCTGCTCTCGACCCTGTTCAGCGCCATGCCGCAGGAACACGAGCGCAGCCTCGGCCTGTGGCATGCCGAATGGGAAACCCTGCCGGAGATTTGCTGCCTGGTGTCCGGCAGCCTCAAGCAAGCGTTGCTGGTGGCGGATGGACTGGAAGTCGACGCCGAGCGCATGGCCCGCAACCTCGACTTGACCCAAGGTCTTGTGTTGGCCGAAGCGGTGAGCATCGTCCTCGCGCAACGGGTCGGCCGCGACACCGCGCACCATCTGCTGGAGCAATGCTGCAAACGTGCGGTGGCCGAACAACGTCATTTGCGAGCGGTACTCGGTGACGAGCTGCAAGTGACCGCCGAACTGTCGGATGCTGAACTCGATCGTCTGCTGGACCCCGCCCATTACCTCGGTCAGGCCCATGCCTGGGTCGAGCGAGCGGTGGCTGAACATTCTGCGTTGACTGCCTGAAGGAGATTGCTGTGGCTTTCGTACAACTCGCCGAGGGCGAACTGAACTATCAAATTGATGGGCCGGACGATGCGCCAGTGCTGGTGCTCTCCAACTCGCTGGGCACCGACCTGCACATGTGGGACGCGCAGATCGCCGCGTTCTCCAAGCATTTCCGGGTGCTGCGTTTCGACACACGGGGGCACGGCAAATCGCTGGTCACGCCGGGCCCGTACAGCATCGAGCAACTGGGGCACGACGTGCTGGCGTTGCTGGATGCACTGCACATCGAGCGCGCGCATTTTTGCGGTCTGTCCATGGGCGGTTTGATCGGCCAGTGGTTGGGCATCAACGCTGGCGAGCGGCTGAACAAACTGGTGGTGTGCAACACCGCCGCGAAAATCGGCGACCCGTCGGTGTGGAACCCACGGATTGAAACCGTGCTGCGGGACGGTCCGGCAGCGATGGTCGCGCTGCGCGATGCGTCGATTGCGCGCTGGTTTACCCCAGACTTTGCCGAGGCCAATCCGTCAGCCGCAAAGCGGATTACCGACATGCTCGCCGCCACGTCGCCTGAAGGGTATGCCGCCAATTGCGCGGCCGTACGCGATGCCGACTTCCGTGATCAGCTGTCCGCGATCAAGGTGCCGCTGCTGGTGATCGCCGGCACTGAAGACGCGGTGACGCCGCCATCCGGTGGGCACTTTATCCAGGCGCATGTGCAGGGCGCCGAGTACGCCGAGTTCTACGCCGCGCATTTGTCCAACGTCCAGGCCGGTGCTGCGTTCAGCGAACGGGTACTGACGTTTTTGTCAGCTGATTAAGGGGGTTGTTGTGGACGAGAAACAACGTTACGACGAGGGCCTGGAAGTTCGGCGCGCGGTGCTTGGCGATGCCCATGTCGATCGCAGTCTGAATGCGCTGACCGAGTTCAATTCGGAGTTCCAGGAAATGATCACCCGCCACGCGTGGGGCGACATCTGGACCCGCCCGGGCCTGCCGCGCCATACCCGCAGCCTGATCACCATCGCGATGCTGATCGGCATGAACCGCAACGAAGAACTCAAACTGCACCTGCGCGCCGCCGCCAACAACGGCGTGACCCGCGGCGAGATCAAGGAGGTGATCATGCAGAGCGCGATCTACTGCGGCATCCCGGCGGCCAATGCGACGTTTCATTTGGCGGAGTCGGTGTGGGATGAGCTGGGGGTTGAATCGCGGGAGTAATCCTGGTGATTTGCGGTGGCTGAGCTGACGCCTTCGCGGGCAAGCCCGCTCCCACAGGGATCTTCAGGGAACACAAAACTTGTGTTCACACCAGACCACTGTGGGAGCGGGCTTGCCCGCGATAGCGGTGGATCAGCCTGCATCCATTCTGAAATTTAAACGGTCGCAATAATAAAGATCCGCTTGAACGGAAACAACGTGCGCCCATCGCTCTCATGCGGGTAATGCGCATGCACCCGCATCATGAAGTGATAAATGAACCGCGCCTGTTCCTCATCCTTCAACCCTTGCATCACCGCCCGCAAGGCCGAGACCTTGATCCAGTCATAAATCGGCGACTTGCCGTCCACGACCTGCAACTGCTCGGTCTCCCAGATATCCAGCGTCCGGGTAATCGGTGAGAGCAGCCGGTGGTAATTTTCCAGCGACAGCAACGGCCGCGCCGCCATCGTCTCGCGCAGTTGTGCGCAGCCGAGCGGTTTGCCGTTGGAGCCGCCATCGTTGAGCGTATCGAGCATCAGTCGATACCAGACCGAATCCCGCCAGTCAGGCATGTGCGCCGCCAGGCAACCGCCCGGATTGAGATAACCGAGCAAACGCGGCAGCAACTGTTCGTGACCGTCGATGAAGTGCAGCACGGCAGCGGCAAAGAGTAGATCGGCGGGTTGCTCCGGTTGCCAGTTCTGCAGATCGCACTGCTTCCACTGCGCGTTGATCGGCAAACATCGGGCCTCCTGAAGCATCTGCTCCGAACTGTCGATGCCCATCAGGTGTGCGCGGGGCCAGCGTTTGGCCAAAACTTGCGTCGCAATGCCGGTGCCGCAGCCAAGGTCGTAGATGCGTTTGGGGTTTTCAACGTCGACGCGCTCGAGTAGCTCGATCACCGGTCGTTGTCGAAGTCGCGAGAATTGCTGGTAGGCGGTGGCGTCCCAGTCTGCGGGGCCCTTCCTTGTTTGCAGTTTGGTGCTCATGAGGTTGTGCTCTCTGGCGGTTCAAAGTTGTCTTCCAATGACGTTGAGGGTTTTGAGCGCAAACCCCACACCTCGTCGTGTATCGGGCTCGCGCAGTAATTTCAGCAACTGGTAAACCCCAGGGGGCTGTTCGCTTTTTGTGCTGTCGGCTTTTGCCGTGCGTATGGCATTGCTGACGCTCCAGGTGGTCGCGGTTGCGTTCTCGAAAAGCACTGCCAGTTTTTCCACCATGGGTGGGTCCAGCAGATCGACGAGGTCGCTGACCAGCGAAAGCAGGTCCACCAGGTTGTCCAGCCGCCCACCGTCAATCAACGGTTTAAGCTTTTCCATCAGCGCGTTTAATACCGGGCTGATGGCGGGGCTGATTGATTCATTTGACAGGTCCATGACGATTCATCCTCTCCCGGTGCAGGGTCAAAGCATTCCGCGGGCGACAGCCCAGTACAGACCGCGATTGAATCCGTGTCTGAGTAACCCGCCGAGTTTGGTGGGCGGGGTTGGCAGAACATCGTGCTGGTAGTCATACCAAAGCGGCATACCGGCATTCAGCCCCATCTGCGCCACAGCCTGCACACGCCCGTCGTAAACAGCGATGGTGGTGCCCAGACGAATTTCGGCGGCGATGTTATTGGCGATGACAGGGGCCTGGTTATGGCAGGCGCCGCCGGCTTTGCTGACAGGCAGGTCGACGGTGTCACCGATGACGTAGACGTTTTCCAGGCCGTAGACCTGCAACGTTTCATGGTTGGTCGGCAACCAGCCTTCGTGGTTGGGCGCTTGTGAGGCGCCGGACTCCAGCACGGCATCCACAGCCCTGATCGGTGGTGTTGCCATCAGAATGTCGAAGGATTGCTCGTCACCTTCTTCGGAGTACGCAATTTTTTTGTCCGGATCGACCCGCTTCAGGGTGAACCCGCGTTGAAAGCGGATATTTTTCTGCTCGAAAATACTCGGCAGAATTTCCCCTGTCGGGCGCTGCAGGAACAGGCAGTTACGCAGCAGTTGAGCCGTGGTCGGGTAGGTGTAGATGATTTCCACCTTGTCCCGCACGCCACGACGCCGCAAGAAATCATCAAGCATCAACGTGGTTTCGACGGGGGCGATACCGCATTGATGCGGGACATTAGGCGTTTGCGGGAAGGACACCGTAATAAAGATGCGGCCCTTCTCGATCGTGCTAAGCCGTTGTGCCAACTGCCGGGCGGGCTCGTATTGATAGAAATGGTCGCCGGCTTCCTTCAGGCCTTCGATGCGTTCCGGAGCGGGTACGCAACCTGTGGCGATGACCAGAAAGTCATAGTCGTAAACCTTTCCGCTACGGGTTTTCAGGCGTTGCCCGGGGAAATCAAAACGTGTCACTTCTTCAACGTTGAAGGTGATTTCCGGGCGTAACAGTGAACGCTCCGCACGCTTGAGTTCTTCCTGGAAAAACAGGTTGAACGCTACGTACATGAACGCCGGTTTATAGAAGTGATCGGGGGAATTGGACAGCAGTGCAATCGAGACTTCGCCGCGCAGGATTTCTGGATACAGCTTGCCGGCCAGTTGATTGGCCAGCATGGTTCCACCAACGCCGCCACCGACGATAACTATTCGCTTGCTCATACCTGACCTCCCGGGTCATGGCAGCTTCGCGTACAGCATCCGGAGATAACGGAAGAAAACAGGGGCTCCTACATCAGTGATGGAGAATTAAACACGCTTTTTGACTGTATCTGCCCGCTCGCAAAATACCAGGCAAGCCGACAGGTGGTTACAGGCAGCGGCCTTTTGACGTCGACCGCTGCCAGGGTGCGGTTACAACAAACTGATCGGATAGCTGACGATCAACCGATTCTCATCGAACTCGTTATTGCTGAAGTCCCTGCGAATGGTCGAGTTACGCCATTTGACGTTGAGGTCCTTGAGCGCGCCGCTTTGCACGGTGTAGCCCAGTTCGCTTTCGCGGCCCCATTCCTTACCGTTGGTGATGGTGCCGGTGTGCACATTGTCGCCGCTGATGTAGCGGTTCATCAGAGTCAGGCCGGGGATACCGAGGGCGACGAAGTTGTAGTCGTGGCGCAGCTGCCAGGATTTTTCCCGGGCGTTGTCATAACTGGCGTTGTAGCTGTCGTTGGCCAGGGTGCCGCCGCTGGTGCCGTTGACCCGCATCCAGGCGTTGTCGCCGGTGAGTTTTTGCAGGCCGACGTAAAAGGTATGGCCGCCGTATTTGGCCGAGAACAGGCCTGACCAAGTCTTGTTGTCCAGATCGCCGGCTCGGGCACTGCCGTCCTCCTTGCCGTAGAAGAAACCCAGGTTGGCGCCGAGGGTCCAGTCGCCAATGGGCTGACTGTGAATCAGATTCACGTACTGCTGGCTGTAGATGTCCTTGAGTTCGGCGTTCCACAGGCCGATCTGGGTGCGCTTGTCGTTGAAGGCGTATTCGCCACCCTGGAAGTTGAAGCGGTCGGAGGTGAAGGTCGGTTTTCCGGTCATCGACATATCGCTCATGCTGCTGTCGTCGCGCGGGCTGTTGGCGCGGAACTGGCCGCCGTAGAGCGTCAGGCCGGCGATTTCTTTCGAGGTGATCTGGCCGCCACGGAAGGTTTGCGGCAGGGAGCGACCGTCGTCCGAGCGCAGGATCGGCAGCACCGGCATCCATTCACCGACCTTGATTTCGGTTTGCGACAACCTGGCCTTGAACGCCACGTTGGTGCGACCGAAGTTGTCCGCAGGGCGACCGTCGTGATCCAGCGGGAGCAACTGCGTTCCGCCCGTGCCTTTGCCGCCGTCGAGCTTCACCGAGTACAAGCCCAACACGTCCATGCCGAACCCGACGGTGCCCTGGGTGAAGCCGGACTTGGCGTCGAGAATGAAACTTTGCGTCCACTCTTCAGCCTTGCCCTGAGCCTTGGTCGGGTTGGTGAAGTTGCGGTTGATGTAGAAGTTGCGCAGGTTCAGGTTGACCTTGGCGTCTTCGACAAAACCCGACTCCTCGGCCATGGCTGGCAGGGCCGCGCAGGCCAGGGCGATGGCTATCAGGCTTGGGAAGTGGTACCGCGTGGTGGAAGGCGTCATGGGCTCGGGTCTCTCTAATTGTTAGGGATGAAACGGGGCGCTGCCGCAACGTCGGGGTTGCAGACAAGGGATTCGATTTTGTGAAAAAGCGGGGCGGGATCAGCCGGACAGGGCAGGGCGCGGGGGCATGGTGTCGAACCTGATGTTATTGGTCTTGTGCGACGAATGGTGCGGGGGATGGGCTGGAGGGTTCAATCGGGGAAAGCGGGTTTTGGGCGGTTACCGAACGCATGTTGGTCTGAGGTTTTTGCGTTGTTTGGGCTGGCCTCTTCGCGGGCAAGCCCGCTCCCACAGGTTCAGCGGGGTTCACAAAGTTTGTGTTCGACACGGACACTGTGGGAGCGGGCTTGCCCGCGAAGAGGCCATTACTGACACCACACCTTTTCCCGCAGCCAACAAAAAGCCCACCAAAAAGGTGGGCTTGGTGTTTTCACAGCGCTATCAGAACAACTTCATCTTCGGCGCTTCTTCTTTCAGCGGTTCGACTTTCGCCGTCTGCTCGTTCCAGCCACCACCCAGTGCCTTGTACAGATTGACCGCACTGATCAGCTGCGCCAGGCGATCAGTGATCAGCACCTGTTGCGCGCTGAACAGCTGACGCTGGGCGTCGAGGAAGGTCAGGTTGCTGTCGACACCAATGCGGTAGCGACGCTCGGCCAGACGGTAGTAGTCCTGGTTGGCGGTGACGAAATCACGCTGCGCCTGCAACTGATCGGTGTAGGTCTGGCGGGCAGCCAGGCCGTCGGCGACTTCCTGGAAGGCCGTTTGAATGGACTTCTCGTAGTTCGCCACGCCGATGTCTTTCTGGATTTTCGAGTAATCCAGGCTGGCGCGCAGGCTGCCGGCATTGAAGATCGGCAGGTTGATCTGCGGCGAGAACAACCAGGTGCCCGAACCGCCCTTGAACAGACCGGACAGGTCTGGACTCAAGGTCCCGGCATTAGCCGTCAGGCTGATGCTCGGGAAGAACGCCGCCCGTGCCGCGCCGATGTTGGCGTTGGCCGCTTTCAGGTTGTACTCGGCCTGGAGGATATCCGGACGACGTTGCAGCAAGTCCGATGGCAGACCGGCCGGCACGTCGCTCAGCAGGTCGTCGGCCAACGGCTTGGCGGCTTGCAGATTGGCCGGGATGCCGGTGCCGAGCAGCAGCACCAGGCTGTTTTCATCCTGCGCGACCTGACGGGTGTACTTGGCCAGTTGCGCCCGGGCGTTTTCCACCGAGGTACGCGACTGGGCCAGGTCCAGGGCCGAGGCCACACCGACTTCGTTGCTGCGCGCGGTGAGCTTGTAGCTCTCCTCGAACGCGCCGAGGGTGTCTTGCGTCAGTTTCAGCAGTTCCTTGTCGGCCTGCCAGGTCAGGTAGGCGTTGGCCACGCTGGCCACTAGGCTGATCTGCGTGCTGCGACGGCCTTCTTCAGTGGCGAAGTACTTCTGCAGGGCTTCTTCGCTGAGGCTGCGAACCCGACCGAACAGGTCGAGTTCATAGGCACTGATGCCAACTGTAGCCGAATAGGAACTGCTGATGCCCGCTTCGCCAGTCTGCGACGCACGTGCCGGAAGGCGCTGACGGCTGCCGGTGCCATTGGCCGAAACAGCCGGGAACAGATCGGCACGCTGGATGCGGTATTGGGCCGCAAAGGCGTCGATGTTCAGGGCCGCGACACGCAGGTCACGGTTGTTTTCCAGCGACACCTGGATCAGCTGTTGCAGGGCCGGGTCATGGAAAAACTGCTTCCAGCCCTGTTCCGCAGCCGCCTGATTCGGCGCCTGGGCCGGCGAATACGCCGGACCTTGCGGGTATTGGCCCGCCACCGGTGCCTCAGGTTGCTGATAGTCGGGAATCAGCGAGCAGCCGCTCAGCACGAAGGCGGCAACTGCGATGGAGAGTAGCGACTTGCTCATTGGCCAGCCTCTTTAGAAGGTTCAATAGCGTCGTCCTGGTCGGCTTTTTTGCGCTGGCCAATGGACGACACGGTGACGAAGAACAGTGGGACCCAGAAGATCGCCAATACGGTGGCGGTGATCATACCGCCAATAACGCCCGTGCCGATTGCATGTTGGCTACCTGAACCGGCGCCCGTGGAAATCGCCAGCGGTACCACACCGAGCACGAAGGCCAGCGAGGTCATGATGATCGGTCGCAAACGCATCCGGCACGCTTCGATTGCCGCATCACGCAGGCTACGCCCTTGCTCATGCAGTTCCTTGGCGAACTCGACGATCAGAATGGCGTTTTTCGCTGCCAGACCGATGGTTGTCAACAGGCCCACCTGGAAGTAAACGTCGTTGGAGAGTCCCCGCAGACTGGTCGCCAGCAGCGCCCCGATGATCCCCAGCGGCACCACCAGCATCACCGCGATCGGAATCGACCAGCTTTCGTACAGCGCCGCCAGGCACAGGAACACCATCAGCAGCGACAACGCGTACAGCGCGGGCGCTTGTGAGCCGGACAGCCGCTCTTCGTACGACAGACCGGTCCAGGAAATACCGACACCGGCCGGCAGTTTCTTCGCCAGGGCTTCGACTTCCGCCATGGCTTCACCGGTGGAGTAGCCCGGGGCCGGGGCACCGAGGATTTCCATCGCTTCTACACCGTTGTAACGCGAAAGCTTCGGCGCACCGTAGATCCACTCGCCCTTGGCGAAGGCGGAGAAGGGCACCATGGTTCCGGCGGCGTTACGCACATACCATTTCTTGATGTCTTCCGGGCTCATCCGCGAATTGGGTTGACCTTGCACGTAGACTTTCTTCACCCGACCACGGTCGATGAAGTCGTTGACGTAGCTACTGCCCAAAGCAATCGACAGGGTGCTGTTGATGTCGGTGAGGGTCAGGCCCAGCGCGCTGGCTTTCTCGTCATCGATTTCCAACTGGTATTGCGGCTCGTCGTTCAGGCCGTTCGGACGCACCTGATAAAGCACCTTGCTCTGTGCCGCCATGCCGAGGAACTGGTTGCGAGCCGCCATCAACTTGTCGTGACCGATACCGGCGCGGTCTTGCAGGAACACGTCGAAACCGGTGGCGTTACCCAACTCCAGTACGGCGGGTGGCGCGAAGGCGAACACCATCGCATCGCGGAAGGTGAAGAAGTGCTGCTGGGCGCGGGCGGCGAGTTTGAACACGCTGTTTTCCGCATCCCGCTGATCCCACGGCTTAAGCATGATGAACGCCAGGCCCGAGCTTTGGCCGCGACCGGCGAAGTTGAAGCCGTTGACGGTAAACACAGAAGCCACGGCGCTCGATTCCTTATCCAGCAGGTAGGAGCGCATCTCATCGATCACCACCTGCGTGCGCTCGGCGCTGGAGCCGGCCGGGGTCTGCACCTGGGCAAACAGAACGCCCTGGTCTTCTTCCGGCAGGAACGCCGTTGGAATGCGGGTGAACAGCCAGATCATGCCGACGACAATGATCAAGTAGGCCAGCAGGTACGGCGCCTTGTGCGTCAGCATGTTGCCCACGCCACGCTCATAGCTTTTGACGCCACGGTCAAAGCTGCGGTTGAACCAGCCGAAGAAGCCACGTTTCGGCGTGCCGTGCTCGCCTTTCGGAATTGCCTTGAGCATGGTGGCGCAGAGTGCCGGGGTGAAGATCAGCGCAACCAGTACCGACAGGGCCATGGCCGAGACGATGGTGATCGAGAATTGCTTGTAGATCACACCGGTAGAGCCACTGAAGAACGCCATCGGCAGCAGTACCGCCGACAGGACCAGGGCGATACCGACCAGTGCACCCTGGATCTGCCCCATGGATTTCTTGGTAGCCTCCTTGGGTGACAGGCCTTCTTCGCTCATGACCCGTTCGACGTTCTCCACCACGACAATGGCATCGTCCACCAGCAAGCCGATGGCCAGCACCATGCCGAACATGGTCAGGGTGTTGATGCTGAAACCGAAGGCCGCGAGGATGCCGAACGTACCCAGCAATACCACCGGCACAGTCATCGTGGTGATGACGGTGGCGCGGAAGTTTTGCAGGAACAGGAACATCACCAGGAACACCAGCACGATCGCTTCGACCAGGGTTTCAACCACGCCCTTGATCGACTCGGTCACCACCGGGGTGGTGTCGTAGGGGAAGACCACTTCCATGCCTTGCGGGAAGAACGGCTTGAGCGTGTTGATGGTGTTGCGCAACGCTTTCGCGGTGTCGAGGGCGTTGGCACCGTTGGCCAGTTTCACCGCCAGACCGGAAGCCGGCGCGCCGTTGAACTGAGCGTTGATGCTGTAGTTTTCACCACCCAGGCCCACGTCGGCGACATCGGACAGGCGCACTTGCGAACCGTCCTTGTTGACCTTGAGCAGGATCTTGTTGAACTGCTCGGCAGTCTGCAGACGGGTCTTGCCGATGATGGTGGCGTTCAACTGTTGGCCAGGCGCAGCAGGCAGGCCACCCAGTTGCCCGGAGGACACCTGGATGTTCTGCGCCGCGATGGCCGCTTTCACGTCCACTGGCGTCAGGTTGAAGTTGTTCAGCTTGGCCGGGTCGAGCCAGACACGCATCGCGTACTGGGAACCGAAGACCTGGAAGTCACCGACACCGGCGGTCCGCGAGATCGGGTCCTGCATGTTCGACACGATGTAGTTGGACAGGTCGTCCTTGGTCATGCTGCCGTCGCGCGACACCACGCCGATCACCAACAGGAAGTTCTTCACTGCCTTGGTCACGCGGATACCCTGTTGCTGCACTTCTTGCGGCAGCAGCGGGGTGGCCAGGTTCAGTTTGTTCTGGACCTGAACCTGCGCGGTATCGGAGTTGGTGCCCTGCTCGAAGGTCGCGGTAATGGTCATGCTGCCGTCGGAGTTACTTTCCGAGGACACATAACGCAGGTTGTCGATACCGTTGAGCTGTTGTTCGATGACTTGCACCACGGTGTCCTGCACGGTTTGTGCAGACGCGCCTGGGTAGGTCACCTGGATCGCAATGGCCGGAGGCGCAATGCTCGGGTATTGGTTGATCGGAAGTTTGAGAATCGAGAGTGCCCCGACCAGCATGATCACCAGGGCAATTACCCAGGCGAAAATCGGACGGTCGATAAAAAATTTCGACATGGTTTACTCCCCTTTGCCGCTGGAAGCCTTGTCAGCTGCCTGTGCGGGGGCCGGGTTCTTTGCGCCAACGTTAGTCGCTTCACTGGCTTTGACTTCGATGCCAGGTTTGACGAATTGCAGTCCTTCGGTGATCAGACGATCGCCGGCCTTCAGGCCGTCTTCGATCAGCCATTGGCTGCCGACAGTGCGGCTGGCCTTGAGCTGACGCAGTTCGACCTTGTTGTCCGCACCGACGACCAGTGCGGTCGGCGTGCCTTTGAGGTCGCGGGTCACGCCTTGCTGTGGCGCCAGGATCGCTGCGCTGTTCACACCGGCCTGCAACTGGGCGTGAACGAACATGCCCGGCAGAAGTGTGTGATCAGGGTTCGGGAACACGGCACGCAGGGTCACGGAACCGGTGGTCTGGTCAACCGAGACTTCGGAGAACTCGAGCTTGCCCTCCTGCTTGTACTGGCTGCCGTCTTCCAGGGTCAGCTTGACCGCTGCCGCGGTGTCACCGGCCTTTTGCAGGCGACCGCTTTCCAGTTCGCGGCGCAGCTCAAGCAGCTCGACGGAGGATTGGGTGACGTCGACATAGATCGGGTCCAGTTGCTGGATGACGGCCATGGCGTCGACCTGGCCGCTGGTCACCAGCGCGCCCTCGGTCACGTTCGAACGGCCGATGCGGCCGGAAATCGGCGCGTAGACCTTGGTGTAGCGCACATTGATCTGAGCGGTTTGCAGCGCGGCTTCCGATTGCATGCGGTTGGCCACGGCCGTGTCGTATTCCTGACGGCTGACGGCCTGTTCGTTGACCAACTGCTTGTAGCGATCCGAGATCGACTTCGTCTGTTGCAGGTTGGCTTCGGCGCTTTTCAGCGTAGCGTCATAGACCGACGGATCGATCTGATACAGCTGCTGGCCGGCCTTGACGTCGCCGCCTTCCTTGAACAGACGTTTGAGAATGATGCCATTGACCTGTGGGCGAACTTCGGCGATGCGGAACGCACTGGTGCGCCCCGGCAGCTCGGACGTCAGGGTAAAGGCTTGAGGTTGCAGGGTGACCACGCCGACCTGAGGAGGCGGTGCGGCAGGTGCCGCTTCTTCCTTTTTGCATCCGCTGAGCAGTGATGCCAGGGCGACGGCGGCGACCAGAGCGGTAACAGCTGGCTTGAATTGCATGAAAATCCTCGGGTCAGGCGCGCAAGAAACGCACAAGAAATGTGAAAGGGTGAAAAATGAGTGCCGGGTGGATAAGTAGCTTGCTAAGGAATATACTTACGTTCATGGTTGTTTGTAAACACCTTGGCTGCGTATCCACCCTGTTACCAACGCCCGTCAAAGGTTCGAATTGTAAGCCGGGGACGAGTCCCAAGAGCGCTCGCCCCACTTTTGTTCAGCGGCTGTTCAGGCATCGCTGAAGCATCCTGATTGAGGTTTTACTGCCATGGTCCGTCGTACCAAAGAGGAAGCTCAAGAAACCCGCAGCCAGATACTGGAAGCGGCAGAGAAAGCCTTTTATGAAAGAGGCGTGGCGCGCACTACGCTGGCGGACATCGCGACCCTGGCCGGCGTGACTCGCGGCGCCATCTACTGGCATTTCAGCAACAAGGCGGACCTGGTGCAGGCCATGCTCGATAGCTTGAAAGAGCCGCTGGATGAAATGGCCAGGGCCAGTGAAAGCGAAGATGAACTCGATCCGCTGGGCTGCATGCGCAAACTGCTGATTCATTTGTTTCATCAAGTTGCCCTGGACCCGAAAACCCGACGCATCAATGAGATTTTGTTTCATAAGTGCGAATTCACCGATGAAATGTGCGATCTGCGTCAGCAGCGTCGTGAAGTCAGCCTCGATTGCAATGTGCGAATCGCCCTGGCCCTGAGTAATGCGGTGAATCGGGGGCAAATGCCCGAGGACCTCGACACGGCCCGCGCGGCCATCAGCCTGCACGCCTACATCGATGGCATGCTGTACCAGTGGCTATTGGCCCCGGACAGTTTTCAACTGCACACCGAAGCCGAGCGTTGGGTCAATACAGGATTGGACATGCTGCGCCTGAGCCCCAGCCTGCGCAAATAAAACAAAATGCGTAATTGGATCCGGTTATGTCAACCATTAAGGCGAGCGTTGATCCCTTCAATGTTCGCCTTAATGCACCGTGATGCTTTTATATACGCACGCTCGTCAGGTTGAAAGGTAGCGAGCTACGTATTTTGTAGGGATTTTGTGTCGCGCGTGTGAATCGGTGTGAAGTCCTGTGAATAACCGTGGCGCAACAAAAAGCCCCGGCTCTTTCGAGTCGGGGCTTTTGCATTTCAAGGGGGATGCTTACATCACGGGATAGTCGATGTAACCCACTGGGCCCTTGGCGTAGAACAGCTCGGGACGCGCTTCGTTAAGCGGCGCATCCGCCTTCAAGCGTGCCGGCAGGTCCGGGTTGGCAATAAACGGCACGCCGAAGGCGACTGCATCCGCCTTGCCGCTGGCCAGCCAAGCGTTGGCGCTGTCCTTGGTGAAGCGTTCGTTGACGATGTACGGGCCGCCGAACGCTTCTTTCAATTGTGGACCCAGGCTGTCGCCATCTTCTTTCTCACGGGAGCAGATGAAGGCGATGCCACGCTTGCCCAGTTCGCGAGCGACGTAGGTAAACGTTTCGGCCAGGTTGTCGTCGCCCATGTCATGGGAGTCGGCACGCGGGGACAAGTGCACACCGACGCGGCCAGCGCCCCAGACTTCGATCGCGGCGTCGGTCACTTCCAGCAACAGGCGCGCACGGTTTTCCAGGGAGCCACCGTAGTTATCGGTGCGCTGGTTGGTGCTGCTTTGCAGGAACTGATCGAGCAGGTAACCGTTGGCGCCGTGGATTTCCACGCCGTCAAAACCGGCGGCCTTGGCGTTCTCGGCACCGGTGCGGTAGGCGTCGACGATGTCGGCGATTTCAGCGGTTTCAAGTGCGCGCGGGGTTGGGTAGTCGGCCAATGGGCGAACCAGGCTGACGTGACCCTTCGGCTGGATGGCGCTCGGTGCGACTGGCGCTTCACCGTTCAGGTACGACTCGTGGGAAACCCGGCCGACGTGCCACAGTTGCAGGAAAATCTTGCCGCCAGCACCGTGGATCGCTTTGGTCACGTTAGCCCAACCACGCACCTGATCGTTGGACCAGATACCCGGGGTGTCCGGGTAGCCGACGCCCATTGGCGTGACCGACGTGGCCTCGCTGAGGATAAGGCCGGCCGAGGCGCGCTGAACGTAGTATTCGGCCATCAGCGCATTCGGCACGCGGCCTTCGTCGGCGCGGCAGCGAGTCAGCGGCGCCATGATGATGCGGTTGGCCAGCTCGATGTCGCCCAGTTTGATCGGATCGAAAATAGTCGTCATTTAAGTACAACCCTCGTGAGGTATCAGTTGGTAGCAGGGGCCAGTTCGGGATTACCGCGCTGACGGAAAGTAATCAGGGTCACCAGCAGGGCGAGTACCGCCAGTGCTGCTGCCGCGAGTGGCACGCTGGTCAGGCCGAAACCGTGGGCGATGACGCTGCCGCCGACCCAGGCGCCCAAGGCGTTGCCGATGTTGAAAGCGCCGATGTTCAGGGTCGACACCAGGTTCGGCGCAGCCTTGCCGTAGGTCACCACGTTCACTTGCAGGGCGGGGACGGCGGCGAAGCACGCGGTGGCCCAGAGGAACAAGGTGATTTCGGCAGGGATCAGCGCGACGCTGGTCCAGGTCAGTACGGTCGAGATCACGGCCATCGAGATGAAGACGCCGATCAGCGTCGCGGCCAGGCCTTTGTCAGCCAGCTTGCCGCCGATGATGTTGCCGACCGTCAGGCCCAGGCCGATGAGCATCAGGGTCCAGGTCACGCCTTTGGGCGAGACGCCGGTGACATCACCGAGCAGCGGGGCGACATAGGTGAACAGGGTGAATACCGAAGCTGCGAACAACGCGGTCATGCTCAACGACAGCCAGATCCCGGCGCCTTTGAGGGCACGCAGTTCGGCGCGCATGTCGAGTTTCTCTTCATCGCGCTTGGCCGGCAGGAAGCGGATCAGGCCGATCAACGCGATCACACCAATCACGGTCACTGCCCAGAAGGTCGAACGCCAGCCGGCTTCCTGACCGAGCGCGGTGCCCAACGGAACGCCGAGCACGTTGGCCAGGGTCAGGCCGGTGAACATCAAGGCCACGGCGGAGGCGCGTTTGTTCGCCGGAACGAGACCTGCCGCCACCACCGAACCGATACCGAAGAACGCGCCGTGGCAGAGGGCCGTGACCACACGGGCAAACATCAGCACGTTGTAATCGGTCGCCATGGCACAGAGCAGGTTGCCGATGATGAAAATGCCCATCAACGCTACCAGTGCAGCCTTGCGCGGTAATCTGGAGGTGGCCAGTGCCATGAACGGCGCACCGATGGCCACGCCCAGGGCGTAACCGGTCACCAGCCAGCCAGCGCCCGGGATCGACACGCCTAGGTCCGCCGCCACATCGGGCAGCAAGCCCATGATGACGAACTCGGTGGTGCCGATGGCGAAGGCGCTCAAGGCCAGAATGAGTAGCGAGAGGGGCATTGTTGATTCCTTATCGGCGTACTGACGTAAAGGGTCAGAGCTCTTTGCTGAAGGTCTTGAGGAATTCCTGAATGGTTTCCTCATTGCGTTTGAAAAAGTGCCACTGCCCGACTTTTCGGCTGCTGATCAGGCCGGCGCGTTGCAGGGTTGCCAGGTGTGCAGACACCGTGGACTGCGACAAACCGCAACGCTGATCGATCTGCCCGGCGCAGACGCCGTGCTCGTTGCTGTGGGACTGGTCGGGGAATTCGACGGTCGGGTCTTTGAGCCAGTGCAGGATGTCTCGCCGTACTGGGTGTGCCAGGGCTTTTATTATTTCGTCGAGATTAATAGTCATGGTATGGGCTCGTGATGAGTAAAACGCTATATCGCGATGTGGCGAACTTTAAATCGGTAGATCGCGATATACAAATATGATTTTGATCTGACGACCGCATAAATCGCTATATCGGGTTATAACGATGCGTGGAGTGTCAACATTCGAAGGCGCAATGCTAAGCTGCGCCCATGAACTATCTCGCCCATCTTCACCTCGGTGGCCAGCGCCCCGGTCAATTGCTCGGCAGTCTGTATGGCGATTTCGTCAAGGGACGGCTGCAAGGGCAGTTCAACCCGGAGATCGAAGCGGCCATCCAGCTGCATCGCAGCATCGACGTGTTTACCGACCGCCATCCGCTGGTGGATGCCTCGCTGTCACGGTTTTCCATCACACGCCGGCGTTACGCCGGGATCGTGCTCGACGTGTTTTTCGACCACTGCCTGGCGCGGGACTGGACCCTCTACTCGGACCAGCCGCTGGAGCGGTTCACCTCGGATGTGTATCGGGTGCTGTCGACGGAGCCACAATTGCCTGAACGGTTGGCGAGGATTGCGCCGCACATGGTGGCGAATGACTGGCTGGGGTCTTATCAGGAGTTTGATGTGCTGGACCAAGTGCTGCGGGGGATTTCGCGGCGGTTGACCCGACCTGAGGAACTGGCGGGGGCGATGCAGGAATTACGGGTTTTGTATGAGCCGTTGAGTGATGACTTTCGGCTGTTCTATCCGCAGCTTCAGGATTTTGCCCAGAACTATCCAACACCATAACCCTCTGTGGGAGCGGGCGTGCCCGCGATTGCGGTAGCTCATTCAACATCATCGCTGAATGTTAAACCGCTATCGCGGGCAAGCCCGCTCCCACAGGATTTCTGTTTAATCAGGGATTGTGTCAAGCCGCGATGGCGGGGCGCAGCGGTTCCGGTTGCGCCTGAGGGATCGCCCCAAACAACGCCTTCTGCACCGCCTGCTGTGCCTCGAACGCCAGCGCCGCACGCTCCCGGCCTTCGCAAGCGATCGGCTTGAGCACTTTGATTTCCACTTCCCCGCGATCATTGGCGAACAACCGCATCAAGTGCGACAGCAAGTCATCATCGCCAATGAACGGCGCCAGTGAATCGAGTTCACCGTCACGCAGATAACGAATCGCCACCGGTTGCAGCTTCACTTCAGAGTCAATCGCCGCTGACAGCAAGCGGCCATGAAAGGTGCGCAACGAACGTCCATTGGTGGTGGTGCCTTCCGGGAACATCAGCAGTGGATGTGCCTGCGCCAGGTGGCGCGTCATCTGTTTGCGAATCAGTTGGCTGTCACCCGAGCCGCGACGGATAAACAGGCTGCCGGCCTTGGCCGCCAACCAACCGGCCACCGGCCAGGTGCGCACTTCGGCCTTGGACAGAAACGACATCGGAGTGAGCATGCCCAGCAACGGAATGTCGGTCCACGACACGTGATTGCTGACCCACAGCATCGGCTCTTTCGGCAGTTCACCGTGAACCGTCACGCGAAAGGGCAGGGCGTTGCTCAACCGCGCCATGAAAAATCGCGACCAGCGTTGGCGGCGGACCATCGAATGGGCAATGCCCAGGCGCTCGAAAAGCCCGAACACACTGGCCATGCTCAACCCCAGCGCGACCACTACCAGCACTCGCGCAATCCGCGCGTACACCCGTAACCGGCTCATCAGACCGCCGCCTTGAAGTGCTTGGCATAACGCGGGCAGAGCTCGTCGCGCTTGAGCAGGATGAACACGTCGGCAACCTGGAAGTCTTCGTCCCAGCACGGCTCGCCGCAGATCTTCGCACCCAGACGCATGTAGGCCTTGAGCAGTGGTGGCATTTCGGCGATCACGTTGGACGGGAGGTCCAAAACCGGCAGCGGTTTTTTCGGCTCGGCCCGCAGGTGTTCAGTGCACAGATAACGTTCCCGCAGACGCTGCATGATCGCGTGGGCCTGAATCCCGCCGTCCTGCATCGGAATGCTCGCGCACCCCATCAAATAGCTGTAGCCGCCCTGATTCAGCACTTCGGCCAGTTCACCCCAGAGCACCGCGATGGTGCCGCCGTTGCGATAAGCCGGATCGACGCAGGTACGACCGATTTCCAGGATCGGGCCCTTCAAATGGACCAGGCCATGCAGGCTGAATTCTTCTTCGCTGTAGAACTTGCCCAGACTGCTCGCGGCCGTGTGATCGAGCAAACGGGTGGTCGCCACCAGGCGCCCGGTGTTCAAGTCACGCACGCCAATGTGGGCGCAGTGAACATCATAGTCATCCATGTCCAGACCCAGCTCCGCGCCTTTGAGCTTGGCGTTGAACTCGCCGCTGAAGACGTTGAAACGCAAGGCTTGGGCTTCCTGCAATGCCTCAGCGCCCACCAGGCGTTCGGCTTGCAGGCGGCGTTCATTGCCGGTGTCGCTGATGCGGGCGATCTGAGTCATTGGGAATCTCCGTGCGGGCTGGTCAACCCGTCTTGGGTTAGAGCCGATCGACTTTCTTTATGCAGCCGTGTTGTGCAAAGTCAGGCTATGTAGCCCCGGTGTCATCGCCATGAAGCTTTGGTGATGCTTATATGACAGCCCTCAAGGAGCCTCTTATGCCCTGGCAAAATCTGTTGAAACGCCGCGATCGCCTGCCCGCCAACCCGGACCTGGCGGAGGGTTTCGCGACCTTGTTGCAGACGTTGGGCACGGTCACGCCATTCGAGCTGGCGGTGGTCGGCGGGCGTTTGATGACGACGCCGGGTCTGGCGTTTCTGGTGGGCTATCAGGCGGCGTTGCGCATGCTCTGGCCGAGCGCGCCGCTGAGCCTCGGTGCGTTGTGTGCCACCGAACAGCGCAGCCTGCGGGTGGCGGACATGCAGACTCGTCTGAGCGATTTACGCGTGAGTGGGCGCAAGGATTTCGTCACCGCTGGCGATGCGGCCGACTGGCTGCTGATCGCCGCGCGCAGTGAGGAGACAGGCGAAGCTCCGCGCTTGAGTCTGGCAGTGGTCTATCCCGATGAACCGGGCGTGCGCCTGGAAAAACTCCCGGCCATCGCGCTGATGCCGGACATCAGCCACGGTCGGTTGTTTCTGGACAACGCCCAGTGCGAATTGCTCGCGGGGGATGGCTGGGATGCCTACGTCAAACCGTTCCGCACGCTGGAAGACATTTATGTGCTGAGCGCGATGACCGCGTGGCTGTATGGGGTGGGTCAGGACAGTGACTGGCCGCAAGCCCTGCAATTGCGGTTGCTGGCGCTGCTGGCCGGGTGCGCGGAAGTCAGCCGGCAAGCGCCGAATAATCTGGTCGGGCATGTGCTGCTGGGGGGATTGTTTGCGCAGTTCGAGGGGCTCAAGGCAGAGGTTAACCAGGCTCTGGCTGATGGCCCGCAGCATTGGGCGGCAATGTGGCAGCGTGATCAGAGTGTGATGGATCTGGCGGCGGGCGCGCGGGGGAAGCGGTTGGCTAAAGCACTCGCGGGATCTTCATTGAGTTGACTGGCCTCATCGCGGGCAAGCCCGCTCCCACAGGAGGCTTTGGTGTGACACAGATGGTGAGCAACACACAATCCCTGTGGGAGCGAGCCTGCTCGCGATGGCGGCATCACTGGCAACACAAATCCAAAACTGTCATCAACCTCGACTAGGCTCAGCAAGCCCACCCCGCCGAGCCCCCGCCATGTTCAAAGGCTTGCCCCTGATTTTCACGCTGCTGCTCAGCCTCACGGCCCACGCCGAAACCTGGCCCGCCGAGCAATGGTCCATCGGCCCGAAAGTCTCCGGTCCGGTACTTCAAGCCCTGGAAACCTACGCCTTCCCACCTCGCGATGATTCAACTCGAAAAGGCATCCGCACCGACGCCTTGCTGGTGATCCGCGACGGTCAACTGATCTACGAACGCTACGCCGGCCCGACCACGGCCGACACTCCACACCTGACCTGGTCCATCAGCAAAAGCCTGATGGCCACGGTCCTCGGTGTGGCCTATGGCGAGGGCCTTTTCAAACGTGAGGACCCAGCGGTACGGTTTTACCCGCCACTGGCAAAACATCCGGCAATCACCCTGGCCGACCTGCTGCACTGGGCTTCAGGCCTGGACTGGCAGGAAGATTACGAATACGCCCCGTTGAAGTCCTCGGTGGTGGCCATGCTCTACACCCGGGGTCATCAGGACATGGCGGCGTTCACCGCCGACCACGCTGAGTACGCCAAACCAGGCCAAGCCTTTCGGTACTCCAGTGGCGACAGCAATCTGCTGGCCGCCGCGCTGAAAACCATCGTCGGCCCGGCCCGATATCCAGACTACCCATGGACAGCATTGTTCGAGCCGTTAGGGATTCGCCACGCCGTCTGGGAAACCGATGCCACCGGCACTTTCGTAGCGTCCTCTTATGCCTACCTCACCGCACGTGACCTGGCGCGAGTCGGTCTGCTGATGGCGCGTGACGGTCGTTGGGGTGATCGACAGCTGCTGCCCAAAGACTGGGTCGCCTTCAACCGCGAACCCTTCGCCCGCTATCAGGCCAATCAGGACGATGCGGTTCCTGGCGGTCATTGGTGGCTCAATCGCGCGGTGGAGGGCGCTGCTCGACCCTGGCCGGATGCTCCGGCCGATACCTTTGCCGCTTTGGGCCATTGGGGCCAGGCGATGTACGTGATTCCCAGCGAAAACCTGGTGATCGTGCGCTACGGCGATGACCGCGACGACCTCTACCAGCACAACGAATTGCTCAAGCTCGCGCTCAAGGCCTTTGCCGGGACGGTGCAGCCATGAACAACTTTATTCGTCGCCGACCGTTCAGCACGTTGTGGCTGGTATTGCTGGTCGCCTTGCTCGGCTGGATCTGGCAAGAGCGGGTGGCGCTGTGGGCGTTCCCCGACATCATCAGCGCCTACACCGCCAAGGAATATTGCTCGTGCCGGTACGTGATGAATAACCAAGCCGGGTACTGCCACACCTATGTCAAACAGTGGCTGCCCACCAGCGGTTTCACCGATGACCCCGCCAGCAAACGCGTGACCGTCAGCGGCATGGGCCGCAGCAACAGCGCGCAATGGATCGTCGAACGCCAGGGCTGCCGCCTGCAACCTTGAACACGCTGAAACCCTGTGTGGTTATAGCTTTTTTTGTGGCGAGGGAGCTTGCTCCCGCTGGAGTGCGAAGCGCTCCCAAAATCGGGCGATGGATTTATTCAGGTAGATCACCTACGCAGAATTTACGACTGCTGCGCAGCCGAGCGGGAGCAAGCTCCCTCGCCACAATGGGTTGGTGTCGGTGATGGACAGTTTGCATCTGGCTCTAGGGCGGTTAAGGTTCGTGCAGGTTTATTTTCCTCACGAGTCTCTATGTTCAAGCGGTCCCTTTCCAAAACCCTCGCCTTCCTGCTGATGGCCGGCACCAGCCTGTCGGCCCAGGCCAATTGGTACCTCGACGGCGAGTCCTCGCGGCTGTCGTTCATCAGTACCAAAAACGCCAACATCTCTGAAGTGCAACGCTTTCTGGTGCTGCACGGAAAGGTCAGTCCCAAAGGCCTGGCCGAGGTGGAGGTCGAGATGGAGTCGGTGAACAGCGGCATCCCGTTGCGTGACGAACGCATGCGCAAGGAACTGTTCGAGATCCAGACCTTCCCCGAAGCGCTGATCACCGCGCAGATCGATCTGCGCCCGATCAACGACCTCGCGCCCGGTGCCCAACTGGAGCTGCGCTTGCCGCTGACCGTCAACCTTCACGGTAAAACCCACGAATACAACGCCGAACTGCTGGCGACCCGTCTCGATGACCGGCGCTTCCAGGTGGTAACCCTCGAGCCACTGATCATCAATGCCGAAGACTTCGATCTGGCACCGGGTCTGGATAGTTTGCGCAAAGTGGCCGGATTGTCGGCCATCAGCCTGTCGGTGCCGGTGGGTGCGGTACTGATTTTCACGGCGCGCTGACATGGCCGGTGCAATCTTTCCCTGGCGTGCAGGCAACCACTTCGAACTGCTGATTGACGGTCCGCAGTTTTTCCCGCGCATGTTGGTCGCGATTGCCCGCGCTGAAGAACAGGTCGAGCTGGAGTTGTACCTGGTGGAGGCCGGGGCCTGTGCCGAGGCCATGGTGCAAGCGTTGGTTCAGGCCGCCGAACGCGGCGTGCGTGTGCGCTGCCTGTTCGATGACTACGGCAGCCTCGCGTTCACCCTGACCCTGCGTCAGCGCCTGATGGCGGCGGGGGTGGAGCTGCGCTTCTACAATCGCCTGAGCTGGCGGCGCTGGGTCGGTAACTTTTACCGCGATCACCGCAAGCTGTTGCTGGTCGATCAGAGCATGGCGGTGGTCGGCGGTACGGGCGTCACGGACGAGTTCTGGACGCCGGGCGAAGACGCCAGCGAATGGCATGAAGTGATGGTGGTAATCACCGGCCCCTTGGTGATCGACTGGCAGTTGCTGTTCGACCGGCAATGGATCGCTAACCGTCACCGCCGCGCCTGGAAACCCGCATCGCACTTCGGCCTGCCGCGTTTGCCCCGGGTACCGCCCATGGGCGAGGGCATGGGTCGGGTGGCCTATGCCGACGCCCGCCAGCACCGCGACATCCTGCAATCGCTGATTCGTGCGCTGAACAGCGGCCAGCGGCGGATCTGGCTGGCCACGCCGTATTTTTTGCCCACCTGGAAAGTCCGCCGCTCATTGCGCAGGGCCGCCAGCCGAGGCGTCGATGTGCGCCTGCTGCTGACCGGGCCGCGCACCGATCACCCGTCGGTGCGCTACGCCGGGCACCGCTATTACCCGCGACTGCTCAAGGCCGGGGTGAAAATCTTCGAATACCAGCCGTGTTTCCTACACCTGAAAATGGTGCTGATCGATGACTGGGTGAGCATCGGCTCGTGCAATTTCGATCACTGGAACCTGCGCTTTAATCTGGAAGCCAACCTTGAAGCGCTGGACCCGGGACTGACAGGTGCAGTGGTCGCGAGTTTCGAGAAGGACTTTGCGCAGAGCCAGGAGGTCAGCCTGGAGGAATGGCAACGCCGACCGCTGTGGCGGCGGGTCAAGCAAAGGGTGTGGGGATGGGTGGATCGGTTGGTGGTGAACCTGCTGGATCGCCGGGGCTGAAGACGATCTTCTGAACACCAAAAAACACTGTGGGAGCGGCGGTGCGGCGATCCGACTTGCCCGCGATGAGGCCATAACATCCAACATCTCTGTTGACTGTTACACCGTCATCGCGGGCAAGTCGGATCGTCGCACCGCCGCTCCCACAGGTACTCATTCGGCTTTAAGGGTTACAGCAATTCAAAGCTCTGCTGCGTCACGTCCTGGGAATCCAGACCGATCTGCACGTTGAATTTGCCTGGCTCCGCAGCGTACTTGAGCTGGGCATTGAAGAACTTCAAGTCGTCTTCGGAGATGGTGAAGTGCACGACTTTCTGTTCGCCGGCCTTCAGCGTGATTTTCTGGAAGTTCTTCAGTTCCTTGACGGGGCGGATCATCGAGCCGGTCACGTCCTGGATGTACAGCTGCACCACGGTTTCGCCGTCGCGCTTGCCGGTGTTTTTTACCATGACGCTGGCATCGAGCTTGCCGGTCTTGTTCAGCGTGGTCGACGACAAGGCCATGTCGCTCAGGCTGAAATCGGTGTAGCTCAGGCCGAACCCGAACGGGAACAGCGGGCCGGTGGTGTCATCGAAATACTGCGAGGTGTAGTTGCCCGGTTTGCCCGGCGTGAACGGCCGGCCAATGCTCAGGTGGTTGTAGTAGGTCGGAATCTGACCCACCGAACGCGGGAAGGTGATCGGCAGTTTGCCCGACGGGTTGTAGTCGCCGAACAGCACATCGGCGATGGCGTTGCCGCCTTCGGTGCCGCTGAACCAGGTTTCCAGAATCGCGTCAGCCTGTTCCTTCTCTTCGAGGATCGACAACGGACGGCCGTTCATCAACACCAGCACCAGCGGTTTGCCGGTGGCTTTCAGGGCCTTGATCAGATCGCGCTGGTTGGAAGGGATGTTCAGGTCGGTACGGCTGGACGATTCGTGGGACATGCCACGGGATTCGCCGACAGCGGCAACGACAACATCCGCATCCTTGGCGGCCTTCACCGCTTCATCGATCAGCACTTGGGCCGAACGCGGATCATCCACCACTTCCGGCGCATCGAAGTTGAGGAAGTTCAGGTAATCCAGCACTTTCTTGTCGCTGGTGATGTTGGCGCCACGGGCGTAGATCAGGGTCGACTTGTCTGAAATAGCGGCGTTCATGCCGTCGAACAACGTCACCGATTGAGCCGGACGGCCAGCAGCGGCCCAACTGCCCATCATGTCGATCGGCGCCTTGGCCAGCGGACCGACCAGAGCGATTTTCGCGGTTTTCTTCAACGGCAGGGTTTCGCCCTGGTTCTTCAGCAACACCAGGCTGCGGCGCGCGACGTCACGGGCCTCGGCGCGGTGCAGACGGCTTTCGGCGTAGGTGTCGGCCGGATCATCTTCAGCCTTGCCGATGCGCAGGTACGGGTCTTTGAACAGGCCCATGTCGTACTTGGCGGCGAGCACTTCGCGCACTGCGTTATCGATGTCTTTCTGTTCGATCTCGCCGGCCTTCAACAGCCCCGGCAGCTCTTTGCCGTACAGGGTGTCGTTCATGCTCATGTCGATGCCGGCCTTGATCGCCAGCTTCGCGGCTTCGCGACCATCAGCGGCAACGCCGTGCTTGATCAGCTCGAAAATCGCCCCGTGGTCGCTGACCGCCAGGCCTTTGAAACCCCATTCCTTGCGCAACAGGTCGTTCATCAGCCAGGTGTTGGCCGTGGCCGGCACGCCGTTGATCGAGTTCAGCGCGACCATCACACCACCCGCACCTGCGTCGATGGCGGCGCGGTACGGTGGCAGGTAGTCCTGGTACATTTTCACCGGGCTCATGTCGACGACGTTGTAGTCGCGACCGCCCTCGACCGCGCCGTACAGGGCAAAGTGCTTGACGCTGGCCATGATGCTGTCGGCCGCGTTCGCGCCGGTGCCCTGGAAGGCCCGGACCATGACGCCGGCAATGCGCGACACCAGGTACGTGTCTTCGCCGAAGCCTTCGGAGGTGCGGCCCCAACGTGGGTCACGGGAAATGTCGACCATCGGCGCGAACGTGATGTCGAGGCTGTCCGCCGCGGCTTCCTTGGCGGCGATGCGCCCGGACAGGCCGATGGCGTCCATGTCCCAGCTCGAGGCCAGGGCAATCGGGATCGGGAAAATCGTGCGGTGACCGTGGATCACGTCATAGGCGAAGAACATCGGGATCTTCAACCGGCTGCGCATGGCCGCGTCCTGCATCGGACGGTTTTCCGGGCGCGTGATCGAGTTGAACGTGCCGCCGATGTTGCCGGCGGCGATTTCCTTGCGGATCATCTCGCGAGGCATCTCAGGGCCGATGCTGATCAGGCGCAACTGGCCGATCTTTTCATCGAGGGTCATTTGTTTCATCAGGTCAGTGATGAAAGCGTCCTTGTTCTCCAAAGGTGCGGGCGTCGTGGCGGCCAATACGGTATGACTGGCCAGACTGACGAACAGGCCCAGCAAACACAGCTTCTTCATGAATAGTTTTCTCAAAGGCCTAAACGGCAGTGAATACGCGCCGGTCAGCCAAAATTTAGGGAGCGACTATTGTTGTTCAGGTAAATGCAGCACACTTCTGCAGCGTTTGGCGCTGGGGCATCTTTTAGCCCATTGGCTCGATGCAATCCAGTGGCGGCGGCAGATTATGCCCCAAGAGACCGCTCAGAAGGTCGCTGGTTGTTTTTCAACGGAAGGTGCAAGGGAGCGTCAACCAGATGAATGTACGACACCACACTCGGTCAAGCCTGCAGGTTGCAGCCTTGATGTTGCTCACCACGCTGCTGGCGGGCTGCGGCATCAACAACATTCCGACCCTCGACGAACAGGCCAAGGCTGCCTGGGGCCAGGTGCAGAACCAGTACCAGCGCCGCGCCGACCTGATCCCCAACCTGGTGGAAACCGTCAAGGGCTACGCCAAACATGAGGAAGAAACCCTGACCGCGGTGATCGAAGCCCGAGCCAAGGCGACCTCGATCCAGGTGGATGCCAGCACCCTGGACAACCCGGAAAAACTCAAGCAGTTCCAGCAGGCGCAGGATCAGCTGACCGGCGCCTTGAGCCGGTTGATGGTGGTGTCCGAACGTTACCCGGACCTCAAGGCCAACCAGAATTTCCTTGCGTTGCAATCGCAGCTCGAAGGCACCGAGAACCGCATCGCCGTGGCGCGTCGAGACTTTATCCTCGCGGTGCAGAAGTACAACACCGAAATCCGCACCTTCCCGGGTCGCCTCTGGCACACGGTGATGTACAGCGATTTGCCGATCCGCGAAACCTTCGAGGCCACCAGCCCCGGCGCCGAAAAAGCGCCTGAAGTGAAGTTCTGATCGGCTTGACGCATCACCACGGATGAGGTTGCCAATGCGCGTGTTGAAAGTGGGCCTGATGCTGTTGCTGTGGGTGTTTACCCTGGCAGCCCAGGCCGAGTTGAAGTTTCCGCCACTGACCGGACAGGTGGTCGATAACGCCCAGATGATCGAGCCGTCGGTGCGCGAGCAGCTGACGCAACAACTCCAGGCCCATGAAAAAGCCACTGGCGAGCAATTGGTCGTGGTGACATTGCCGGACTTGCAGAGCACCGACATTGCCGATTTCGGCTATCAACTGGGGCGCTACTGGGGCATTGGCCAAAAAGACAAGAACAACGGCGCGCTGCTGATCGTTGCGCGCGATGACCGTAAATTGCGCATCGAAGTCGGTTACGGCCTGGAAGATCGCCTGACCGACGCGCAGAGTTCGGTGATCATCAACCAGGTGATCACGCCAGCGTTCAAGACCGGCAACTTCAGCAAGGGCATCAGCGACGGGGTCGCCGCGATGCTGGTGGTGTTGGGCGGCAGCCCGCTGGATGAACCGTCGACGGTCTATGAGCCGCGAGGGGATGAGGGTGACGATTTCGTGTCTCGCCATCCGGGTGTGTTCGTGTTTCTGGTGTTGCTGTTCATCCTGACGATTTTCGTCTGCCAGATGCTCGGGATCCTGCCCAGCGGTGGCGGTGGCCGAGGCAGTTCAGGGGGCGGTTTCGGCGGTGGAGGTTTTGGCGGCGGCGGTGGAGGCGGGGGCTTCAGTGGGGGTGGCGGCAGTTTCGGGGGCGGCGGTTCGTCGGGCGGCTGGTGAGAATAATAATGAGCAGGCACTTTTAAACATGGCATTACTGACTGAACACGAACAACGCAAAGTCGCCGAGGCGATTGCCCGGGTCGAGCGCGACACCGACGCCGAACTGGTGACGGTGCTCGCGGCCCGCGCCGACGACTATGCGTACATCCCGCTGCTCTGGGCCAGCCTGCTGGCGCTGGTGGTGCCGGGTATCGTGCATTACCTGACAGGCTGGCTGACCATGCACAGTTTGCTGCTGGTGCAATGGATCACGTTCATTGTGTTGTGCCTGGTGTTCCGGATTCCGAAAATCACCACCCACCTGATCCCGCGCTCGGTACGCCATTGGCGCGCCTCGAACCTGGCGCGCCGGCAGTTTCTGGAGCAGAACCTGCACCACACGGTGGGCAGCACCGGGATGCTGATTTTTGTCTGCGAGGCTGAGCGGTACGTGGAAATTCTGGTGGATGAAGGGATTTCCAAGCGGCTGGACAACAAGAACTGGGACGCGATCGTTGCGGCGTTTACTCAGCAGGTGAAGCAGGGCCAGACGTTGCAGGGGTTTGTAACGTGCGTCGAGGCGTGCGGCGAGTTGCTCAAGGTGCATGTGCCGGTGACGCATGTGAGGAATGAGTTGCCGAACCGGTTGGTGGTGTTGGGCTGAATTCACTTCTGGAATAGATACACCTTCTGTGGGCGAGGGAACGCGAATCGCCTCACGATTCGCGCCGTTCGGTAAATAACTGCGTGTCCCGGACGGCCATCCCCCCTAAAATACCCGCCATTCCCGATTCGCTCCGCCCGAGGCCGTTTTTTCCATGTCTGTCACCGCCACTCCCGCCAGCCTCGCGCCGGATCACCACGCCCAGTTCATCGACTTGCTGCAAACCAGCCTCGACCAGAATGCTTTCATCAAACTGGTCCTGGCCAAGTACGTCGGCACCGAAGCCGATTTGCAGCGGCTGATCGTCAAGCAGCTGACGGTCAAGGATCAGCCCTGCCTGTCCTTCGTCTACCGCTACAAGACCCGCGACATCACCAAGAATCTGCCAATTGCCGAGGGCGTGGCGACCCTCGCCGCGCTGTTGCCAGCCTCGTTCAAAAATGCGCATTTACTGTCGCTGGCCGACGAAGCCCAGCTCGAATACAGCAAAAAGGGCAAGTCTTCGCTGTTCAAGAGCAAACCTCAGCAATTGCGCGAAGTGCCGTCCGCCGAGCACAACCGCGAGAAGAACCGCTTCCTCGACCTCAGCCGGCCGTTCCTCGCCGACCTGGGCGTGACAAACAGCAAGCACGAGCTGATCCCGGCGATGTCGCGCAAGTGGAAGCAGATCAACAAGTTCATCGAAGTCTTCAGCCATGCGCTGACCACCTCGCCCCTGGCGCTGGACAAACCGGTGCAGGTCGCGGATTTCGGCTCGGGCAAGGGTTACCTGACCTTCGCGATCCACGACTATCTGCGCAACACCTTGAAAGCCGAAGGCGTGGTGACCGGCGTCGAGTTACGCGAGGAGATGGTCAACCTGTGCAATGCCGCCGCCGCCAAGCTCGAGCATCCGGGGCTGGTGTTCAAGTGCGGTGACGTGCGCAGCGTGGCGCCGAGCGAGCTGGACGTGATGATCGCGCTGCACGCCTGCGACATCGCCACCGACTACGCGATTCACACCGGCATCCGCTCCGGCGCGTCGATCATCATGTGCTCGCCGTGCTGCCACAAACAGATCCGCCTGCAAATCCAGAGTCCGGCGCTGCTCAAGCCGATGCTGCAATACGGTCTGCATTTGGGCCAGCAGGCGGAAATGGTCACCGACAGTTTGCGTGCGTTGTTCCTGGAAGCCTGTGGTTATGAAACCAAGGTGTTCGAGTTCATCTCACTGGACCACACCAACAAGAACAAGATGATTCTGGCGGTCAAACGCGCCGAGCCGGTGGACCCGGCCCAGCTGTTGGTGAAGATTCAGGAGTTGAAGGATTTCTACCACATCACCGAACACTGCCTCGAAACCCTGCTGCGGGCTGACAATTACCTGTAGGAGCCAGCAAGCCGGCTCCTACAGAGTCATGGGGTGGTAATGCGTTCGTGTTTGGCCAGCATCATGCGGTGGCAATGCGGGCGGGTTTGATGGCGGTCTTGCGTCCGAGCATCACCGTCACAATCACCCCGGCGGCAAATAGCCAGGTGATCGGCTCGATATGTTCACCAAAGAACAGCGCCGAAAACGCGATGGTGAAGAAGATCTGCAACAGCTGGATCTGACTGACCCGGGCAATGCCGCCCATCGCCAACCCGGCGTACCAGGCAAAGAACCCGATGAACTGCGAGAACAGCGAAACATAACCAAACGCCCACCAGGTCTTGGCGGAAATTTCGCCCTGGTGTTGAAGCGCCAAATAGACCACCGGTCCGATCAGCAGCGGCGTCGACAACACCAGCGCCCAGCAGATCACCTGCCAGCCGCCCATCTCCTTGGCCAACCGGCCGCCCTCGGCATAACCCAGACCGCCCACGGCAATCGCCCCGAGCATCAGCAAATCACCGGCCTGAATACTGCCGGCCCCGCTGATCAGCGCATAACCGAGCACCAGCGCACTGCCCAGCGCCGCGCAGGCCCAGAAGGCTTTCGACGGTCGTTCGTGGGACAACCACGCGGCGTACAGCGCGACGCACAGCGGTTGCAAACCGTTGACCAGCGCGCCGTGGGAGGCCGGCAAGGTTTGCATCGCCCAGGCCGACAACACCGGGAAGCCAAGGATCACGCCTGCGATCACCAGCGTCAGGCCTTTGACCTGTTTCCAGGTCGGCCATTTCTCCCGGCGCCACAGCAACAGCATCGCCGCCGGAACCGCCGCAAACAGCGCCCGGCCCAAGCCGTTGAGCAGCGGATGAAGTTCCTGCACGACGATCCGTGTGAAGGGCAGGGTGAGGCTGAAAATGACGACGCCGAGCAGGCCGAGGGCCATGCCGGTGTTTTCGCGCGAGGACATGATGGGGAACCGGAATGTTGGGTGGCGGGAAGAGTCTTCATCTAGCCATAAACCACGGGGATCGCGCTGTTACAGCTAGGCGCAGAGTTATCCGTACAGTTTGAGGACGCCATCGCGGGCAAGCCCGCTCCCACAGGTTTTGCATTGCTCGCAAGAACACCACGATACCTGTGGGAGCGAGCTTGCTCGCGATGAACGATGACGCGGTCCATCAGGTAGTAGCTGGTTATTACCCGACCCCACGGATAAGGACTACCTTGAATACTCCTACGTCTTTCCCAGAGGAGTCCTCCCCATGGCTGCCAAGAAAATTCTGATGCTGGTCGGCGATTACGTCGAAGACTACGAAGTGATGGTGCCTTTCCAGACGCTGCTGATGGTCGGCCACACGGTGCACGCCGTTTGCCCGGACAAATCCGCCGGCCAGACCGTGCGCACGGCGATTCACGATTTCGAAGGCGACCAGACCTACAGCGAAAAACCTGGTCACTTGTTTGCCCTGAACTTCGATTTCGCCAAAGTTGCTGAAACCGACTACGACGCGCTGCTGATCCCGGGCGGTCGTGCGCCGGAATACCTGCGCCTGAACGAAAAAGTCCTGGAGCTGGTGCGCGCGTTCGACAAGGCCGGCAAGCCGATCGCCGCCGTGTGCCACGGTGCGCAATTGCTCGCGGCCGCGGGGATTCTCGAAGGTCGCGAGTGCAGCGCTTATCCTGCGTGCGCGCCGGAAGTGCGTCTGGCGGGCGGTACGTTCATCGATATCCCGGTGACGGAAGGCCACGTACAAGGCAATCTGGCCACCGCGCCCGCCTGGCCGGCGCACCCGAGCTGGCTCGCCGGTTTCCTCGGGTTGCTGGGCACCAAAATCACGCTGTAACGAGGGACTTTTCCATGTGCGAGCTCTACGTCAAAGCCGATCCGATTCTCTACGAATCGCGCTCCCGCTCGCTGCGCATCTGCGGGGTGGTCACCACCCTGCGGCTGGAGAATCAGTTCTGGGACATCCTCAGCGAAATCGCCGGGGTCGACGGCATGACCACCAACCAGTTGATCGCCAAGCTGTATGAAAAAGTGATGGACTACCGCGGCGAAGTGGTGAATTTCGCCTCGTTTTTGCGGGTGAGTTGCACTCGGTATTTGACTCAGCGTCGGGTGCAGGCGCCGGAGTTGTCGGTGGTGCGGGCGGTGGTGAAATAGCGTCGACCCCATCGAGGGCAAGCCCGCTCCCACAGGTTCAGCGTGATCCCTGTGGGAGCGGGCTTGCCCGCGATGGGGCCGGAGCAGGCGACAGATAAGCCAGGCTGGTCTTTACTCTGAAGCGCAAAACCTCTCAATCGCCAAGGAGATAGAGCATGTCTGGATGGTACGAAGTAAGCAAAAGCAGCAACGGTCAGTTCAAGTTTGTACTGAAGGCCGCCAACGCCGAAACCATTCTGACCAGCGAGCTGTACACCACGCGCGGCGCTGCCGACAACGGCATTGCTTCGGTGCAGAAGAACAGCCCGCTGGATGAACGCTACGAAAAGAAAGCCACCAAGGATGGCCATCCTTACTTCAACCTCAAGGCCGCTAACCACGAAATCATCGGCAGCAGCGAAACCTATTCTTCCGCTGGCGCGATGGATAAAGGCATCGCCAGCGTCAAGGCCAACGGGCCGACCACCGTGATCAAGGACAAGACCTTGCCGGTGCTCTGACCACACCTTTCAAACCCAATACACATCCACTGTGGGAGCTAGCCTGCTAGCGATGGCTGCTTAACATTCGACGAAGATGTTGAATGTCTGGCCGCTATCGCTAGCAGGCTAGCTCCCACATTGGTTTTTTTGCGAACTTCGAGATCAGCGCAATGTTTTCAGCAAGGTTTGTAACTGATCGAGGCCAGCCTCACCGAGTGGAAACACCGGCAACCGCGGATCGCCCACTTCCAGCCCGGTCGCACGCAGCCCCGCCTTGATCGTCGCCGGCAAGCCACCCTTGAGGATGAAGTCCAGCAGCGGCAACTGGCGATAAAACAGTTCACGCGCCTTGCCCAGGTCGTTAGCCAATACCGCCTCATACAAATCCAGATTGAGCTGCGCAATCAGGTTCGGCGCGGCGGTGCACCAGCCTTTCGCACCGGCGGCGAACGCTTCCAGCGCCAACGGGTTGCAGCCGTTGTAGAACGGCACACGGCCTTCGCCGAGCAGTTGCAGCTTGTGCATGCGCTGGATGTCGCCGGTGCTCTCCTTGACCATGGTCACATTCTCCACAGCGTTGACGATCCGCAGGATCAGGTCCACCGACATGTCGGTGCCGCTGGTGGCCGGGTTGTTGTAGAGCATGATCGGCACGCCGATGCTCTCGCCGATGGCGCGGTAGTGGGCGAGGATTTCCGCTTCGCTGAGTTTCCAGTAGGACGTCGGCAGCACCATCACTACATCGGCGCCATGGGCTTCGGCGAAACGTGCGCGGCGCACGGCTTTGGCGGTGGTCAGGTCGGACACGCTGACGATGGTCGGCACGCGTTTGGCCACATGCTTGATGCTGAATTCGCTGACCTGATCCCACTCCGCGTCGCTCAGGTAAGCGCCTTCGCCGGTGCTGCCCAGTGGTGCGATAGCGTGGACGCCGCCGTCGATCAAACGGTCGATGGAACGCCCGAGCGCGTCGAGATCAACGCCTTCGCCGTTGGCGGTGAACGGGGTGATGGTGTAGCCGATGATGCCGTGAATGGTGGGGGTCGACATGTTGTGTCTCCTTCAGAAAATGGGTGGGTTCAGTTCAGGCAATCGGCGTGTTGACGCAGGTTCTGCCGGGCGTAGTAGTTGAACGCAGCGCCGTGGCGCTTGGGTTTCGAAATCCAGTCATGGGCTTCGCGGCCCAGTTCCGGCAGGATCGGCTTGATCGTTCCGGCACTCATCGCCAGCAGTTGCAGCTTCGCGGCGCGCTCGATCAGTTGAGCGATGACACAGGCTTCTTCGATGGTCGTACCGGTGGACAACTGGCCGTGGTGCGACAGCAGGATGGCCCGTTTGTCGCCCAGTGCGCCGGCGATCAAATCACCTTCTTCGTTGCCCACCGGCACACCCGGCCAGCCTTCGAGAAACGCGCAATCGTCGTAGAGCGGGCAGAGGTCCATGTGGGAAATCTGCAGCGGCACTTCGAGCATCGACAGCGCGGCAACGTGAGTCGGGTGCGTGTGAATGATGCAGTTCACGTCGGGCCGGGCGCGGTATACCCAACTGTGGAACCGGTTGGCCGGGTTGGGCATGCCGTGGCCTTCAAGCACTTCCAGATCTTCGTTGACCAGCAGCAAGTTGCTCGCGGTGATCTCGTCGAAACCCAGGCCCAGTTGTTGAGTGTAATAGGTGCCAGGCTGAGGGCCACGGGCGGTGATTTGCCCGGCCAGACCGGAGTCGTGACCATTCTCGAACAGAATCCGACAGGTCAGGGCCAGCTTTTGCCGGTCGGTCCACGTATTATCCGCCAGGGTGTTTTGCATCTGGGTCAACGCTTGCTTGACCAGTTGCTCTTTGGGTAATGCTAAGGTCTTGGCCATATCGGTGTCCTTGGTGGTTCATGCAAATGACACAGCAGAGGCTATATGACACTTTGTGTCATTGGCAAGGACAAATCGTCGCCTCCTTGATGGATTAATCGTTCTTCATGTCTATCCGTTTGAAATTATTGAGAAAAAAACTTGGCGTGACGCTGGAGGCCCTTGCCGAAAAATCCGGCATGACCAAGAGCTATCTGTCGAAAGTAGAGCGCGGGCTGAATACGCCGTCGATCGCGGCGGCCCTGAAACTGGCCAAGGCGCTGAACGTGAAGGTCGAGGAGTTGTTCTCCGAAGACAACATCAGCCTCGACAGCTACAGCCTGGTGCGCAGCGACGAACGCCAGTCCCTGGCGGCCAACGATGAAAGCCCCGGCTACGCGGTGCTGGCCCACCAGGTCAGCGAGCGCAGCCTGCTGCCGTTCATGATTTATCCACCGACAGAATTCGCGGATAAAACCTTCAAGGAACACTTGGGGGAAGAGTTTCTGTTTGTCCACGAAGGGCAGGTGGAAGTGGACTTCATGAACGAGCGCGTGCTGCTCAATCGCGGGGATGCGCTGCACTTCAATGCGCAGAAACCGCATCGGATTCGCTCAGTGGGGGAGGTGCAGGCGCAGTTGCTGGTGGTGGTGCATAGCGCTGAGGAATAGGTTGACTGGGCTGACGCCATCGCGGGCAAGCCCGCTCCCACAGGGGGTGAGGTGTGCACGAAATATGTGAACACCGCTAATCCTTGTGGGAGCGGGCTTGCCCCGCGATGGCGTCAGCCGCGTCGCCGCTAAACCTCGACCGGTACAGTCAGCTTCGGACTACCCAGCGCATGCGTCTTCGAATCAAAAAACCGCAGCTCAGACCCCGTCCCTTCAAACACCTTCGCGTAATGCCGCTTCTGATGCTGGATAAACGCCTTGCTGCGCGGATAAATCGAGATCGCCACCACCTCGGGTTGTGCCTGGCGCAACGCGTGGATGATGTGGCTGTCCTGCTCACCCAAGGCATGCCCGAACAGGCACAACCCCTCACCATGGCTCAGTAACTGGTCGTAGCAAAACGACAGATAATCCGAGCTGCGAATGGTCTTGAGCTTATCCTGCGCCGGCCCTTCGTTGACGAACAGCGGCACATCATCCAGCGTCTTGATGGTGTTGTTGATCGCAAAACTGCCCAGCAACGTGCCCTCGGTCGACATCAGCTTGCGCGCCGTGCCGTCCTGATTGCGCACCAGATGCAGGCCACCGTGCAGGTACAGCAAACGGGTTTTGTCGGTCGCCGTGGCGCTCAAGTCAAAACCCGGTTCGGCGCCCTGAAACAGATCGGTGATGGCATCCGGCTGATGCTGGATCGCCCAGTAGTTGAGCAAGTCGTAATTGGTGGTGAACACCGTTCGATAGCGGCCCAGTTCCTGACTGATGGCGGCCAGGGTAGAGGGCACCACCAGTCGCCACGGGATGTGCACCGCGTGAACCGTGTTGATCAGCGCTTCCTTGATCGCGTAGTAACGATTGCGCGGCGCGGCGGAGCTGACGGCCAGGGCTTTGTTGACCCGACTGGTGGTTTTCAGCGCACTGAGCACCTGTTCGAAACTGCGTGTCTGCATTGCGTCAAACACGCTCAGCTCAGACTGGCTCAGGGGCTTTTCTTCGACGGTGCGGGCGTTTTCGAACAGCGAGTCGTAGCCGAAGTCGTCCCACACCGCGCGGCTGGCGCCGTTGCCCACCAGCAAACCGCTGAACGAGGCGGTGGCGCGCAAGGCGTTCCAGTCTTCAAGTTGGGCATCAACATCCTGGAAATCGGTCATTGCGGTTCAAAGTCTCAAAGCAAAGGGTCTGATGGGCGGCGACTTTATCACGACGGGGACTTGAGCCAGATCAAGTTACTGCGTAACCGATAGGTCGATCCTGTGGGTATCCGCTGGATCGGCGCTGCCGATTTGGCCCAGCCAGGAGAGTCGTCCATGAGCAGCACGTTTTTCATCCCTTCCGTAAACATTATGGGCAACGGATGCCTCGACGAAGCCATGGCCGCCATTGGCAAATACGGCTTTCGCAAGGCGCTGATTGTCACCGACGCCGGGCTGGCCAAGGCCGGTGTGTCGAAGATGATTGCTGAAAAACTGGCGATGCAGGACATCGACTCGGTGATCTTCGACGGCGCCAAACCGAACCCGAGCATGGCCAACGTCGAGCGCGGCCTGGGCCTGCTCAAGGAAAGTGGCTGTGATTTTGTGGTGTCGCTCGGCGGCGGTTCGCCCCATGACTGCGCCAAGGGCATCGCGTTGTGTGCGACCAACGGCGGGGAGATCCGCGACTACGAAGGCGTCGACCGATCGACACAGCCGCAATTGCCGCTGATCGCGATCAATACCACCGCTGGCACCGCCAGCGAGATGACCCGTTTTTGCATCATCACCGACGAATCGCGCCACGTGAAAATGGCCATCGTCGACCGCAACGTCACGCCGCTGCTGTCGGTCAACGACCCGGCGCTGATGGTCGCCATGCCCAAGGGCCTGACCGTTGCCACCGGCATGGACGCGCTGACTCACGCCATCGAAGCCTATGTGTCCACCGCCGCCAACCCGATCACCGACGCCTGCGCACTGAAGGCGATCACGTTGATCAGCAGCAACCTGCGCCTGGCCGTGCGCGACGGCAGCGACATGGCCGCCCGGGAAAACATGGCCTACGCGCAGTTCCTCGCCGGCATGGCGTTCAATAACGCATCCCTGGGCTACGTCCACGCCATGGCTCACCAGTTAGGCGGCTTCTATGACTTGCCGCATGGCGTTTGCAACGCGGTGCTGCTGCCTCACGTACAGAGTTTCAATGCGCTGGTGTGCGCCCCGCGCTTGACGGATGTGGCCCACGCGATGGGCGCCGATACCCGTGGAGTGAGCCCGGAAGAGGGTGCCCAGGCAGCCATCGTCGCCATCCGCAGTCTGTCCCGCGACGTCGAGATTCCCGCCGGTTTGCGTGAGCTCGGGGCCAAGCTCAACGACATCCCGACGCTCGCCACCAACGCGCTGAAAGACGCCTGCGGCCTGACCAATCCACGGGTGGCGGATCAGCGCCAGATCGAGGAGATTTTCCGCAACGCGTTCTAATCGGTTTGACGACCGCGCGCGAGCTTCACGCAGAGCATCGCGCCCAAGGCCAGCAAGGTGCAAAACAGGGACAGTGGCCACGCCTGCTGGCTCGCGATCAGACTGGCAATCGCGCCGATGATGGCGGCCATCAGTTGGTGGATGAAACCGCTCAACGCCATCGCATAAGCCCCGCCGACCGGTGAGCCGTCGTTGGCCAGGGACAGGCTGATCGGGTAGTTCAAAGACTGCCCGAACACGGCAAAGCAGTACGGCAACCAGAACAGCAGCGCAACGGATGTGCCCGCGATGCTCCCCAGCAACATCACTGCGCTGCCGCCCAATACCAGGCTCACGCCCGCCGTCATTAGCCAGCGTTGCCCGGTGCGAAGCACGAAGGCATTGACCCCCAGCGCGCCGAGAAAATACGCCGCGCTGATCGGCCAGCCCAACAGCCCGTACTCCACGGCCGACCAGTTGAAGGGGCCTTGCAGAATCAGCGGCGCTGCGGTGTTGAACGCAATGATCACCCCATAACCGAGACCGCCGGCGAGTGCCGGCAGCAGGAAGGCTCGATCACGCAAAATGCGCCAGTAACTCGGCCAGGCAGACGACTGAACAGGCTCCTCGTTCAGCAGCGGGAACGTGACCCGCGCCACCACCATTGCCATCAACAGACTCGCGCCACCCAACAGATAGAAAATCGCCGGCCAGCCCAGCGCCACCTGAATAATCGATCCCAGGTACTGGCCGATCCCCAGCGCCACTACAAACGAAATCGAGATCCAGGACAGCGCCTTGGCCAGCAGGTCACCGCGGAAACTGTCGCGGATCAATACCCGCGCCATGACTGAAATCCCGCTGGCGCCAATCCCCTGGACCAGTCGCCAGAACAGGAACGTTTCAAGTGTCTGGCCCAAGGGCAGGGCAAGGTTACCCAGCCCGTAGATACCGAGTGCCGCGAGCAACACCGGCTTTCGGCCAATGCGCTGACCCAGGCTGCCCCAGAACAACATCGGCAGCGCCATGCCGATCAGGTACACCGCCAATCCCCAGGAGACCTGCGAGGCGCCGGCGGACAGGTCCCGGGAAATCTCCGGCAACGCCGGCAGGTAAATGCTCATGCCCAGTTGGGCGAGAAACACCGTGCTGCAGGTGACGAGGAGGGTGGTGCTGCTCTTCATGGAGTCTTCCTTGGGTTTCAGAAACCGACGTCCCCGACGTGGGTGCGTAAAGCTACATCAAGTGGCGCGACTTTTTCAGTAGGGCGATGCCATGTGATGGTGTGGGCCAAAACCGGGCTATCCTGCCGACTCAGCCGAACTGAAGTCATCGAGCCCTCCATGCTGCAAAAAAGCCTGATCCGCCGCCTCGACCTGATCACCCTCCAGCTGTTTGTCGCCGTCCACGAAGAGGGCACCCTGACCCGTGCCGCGAGCCGCGAAGCCATCGCGGTGTCGGCCGCCAGCAAGCGGCTGATGGAGTTGGAGGAAGCGCTGGGCATCAGTCTGTTTGTGCGCCAGGCCAAGGGCATGACCCTGACGCCGGCTGGTGAAACCCTGCTGCACCATGCCCGCCAGATGTTGTTCAACGTCGAAAAAATGGGCCTCGAACTGGGCGAGCACAGCCACGGGGTGCGGGGCTATGTGCGGATGCTCGCCAACTTGTCGGCGATCATTCAGTTCTTGCCTGAAGACCTGCGGGACTTTTCCGAGCGTCATCCCCAGGTCAAGACCGACCTCGAAGAACGTCCCAGCAGCGGGGTGATTCAGGGCGTACTCGATGGCGTGGCCGACCTTGGAATCTGCTCCAGTGACAGCGACGTCAAAGGCCTGCACAGCGTGTTTTATCGCCAGGACAAACTGGTGGTGTTGATGCTGCCCGATCATCCGTTGGCGAGTCGTTCCAGCCTGGCATTCGACGATACGCTGGACAGCGATTACGTCGGTCTGCATGCCGCCAGTTCGATCAACATGCGCACCCACGCGGCAGCACGCAAGGCTGGCAAGGTGCTGCGGTTGCGGATTCATGTGCCGGGGTTCGATGCGATGTGCCGAATGGTTCAGGCCAACATGGGCATCGGCATCCTGCCGCAAAAGGCCTATGAATTGTTTGGCCGGGCGTTGGGGTTGCATGCGGTGCCGTTGACGGATGACTGGTCGGACCGGGCGCTCATTCTGGTGGTGCGCGATGAAGCGGCGTTGTCGCCGGTGAGCCGGATGTTGTTTGAGCAGTTGCGTGGGCAGGTCTGAAATTTTCGTTGATAGGGCCGGCCTCATCGCGGGCAAGCCCGCTCCCACAGTATGCTGCGGCGTTCACAAATCCCCTGTGGGAGCGGGCTTGCCCGCGATGGCGGCCTCAAGGTCGCGGAAATTTCAGGGCGTTCGCGTTTCGCGAACGAACGTTGCCAACTGACGGTTGGATTCATCGCCCCCGGGTCCTCTAGCCTTGGCTCATATTCCAAGAACAACATAGAGGTACCCCGCGATGACTGCCCCCTTGAGTGCAATCAAAGTGATCGAGATCGGCACGCTGATCGCCGCGCCGTTCGCCGCGCGCATGCTCGCCGAGTTCGGCGCCGAAGTGATCAAGATCGAAGCCATGGGCCAGGGCGACCCGCTGCGCAAGTGGCGCAAGCTGCACGAAGGCACCTCGCTCTGGTGGTACCTGCAATCGCGCAACAAGAAGTCCCTGGCGCTCAATCTGAAATCTCCCGAAGGCATCGAACTGGTCAAGCAACTGGCGACCAGCGCCGACGTGCTGATCGAAAACTTGCGGCCAGGCGCTTTGGAAAAACTCGGCCTGGGCTGGGACGTGCTGCACGCGCTCAACCCCAACCTGACGCTGGTGCGGATTTCCGGTTATGGCCAGACCGGCCCGTACCGCGACCGTCCGGGTTTCGGCGCCATCGGCGAGGCCATGGGCGGGATCCGCTACACCACCGGCAATCCCGATTCACCCCCGGCGCGGGTCGGCGTCAGCCTCGGCGATTCCCTGGCGTCGCTGCACGCGGTGATCGGTGCCTTGATGTCGTTGCTGCGGGTCAAGACCGGGCAGGGCGGCGGGCAAGTGGTCGATGTGTCGTTGGCCGAAAGCGTGTTCAACGTCATGGAAAGCCTGGTGCCGGAATACGACATGCTCGGCCATGTCCGTGAGCGCAGCGGCGGCGCCTTGCCGGGCATCGCGCCATCCAACACTTACCTGACGGCCGACGGCGCCTACGTGGTGATCGCCGGCAACAGTGACCCGATCTACAAGCGCCTGATGGAGGTGGTCGGTCGTCGCGACTTGGCCGACGCGCCGGAGTTTGCTCATAACGACGGTCGTGCATTGAAAAGTAACGTACTCGATGCGGCGATCACTCACTGGACCAGCAGCCTGCCGATCGATGAAGTGTTGTCGGCGCTGGAAGCCGCCGAAGTCCCGGCCGGGCGCATCTATTCCGTCGCCGACATCGTCGCCGATCCGCACTATCAGGCGCGGGACATGTTGCTCAACGCCGACTTGCCTGGCGGTGCCACGGTGAAGATGCCCGGCATCGTGCCGAAAATGTCTGAAACCCCCGGCGGCGTGAACTGGTCAGGGCCGAGTCTGGGCCAGCACACCGACGGTATTCTCGCGGGACTGGGCCTGACGGCGCAGGACATCGAACGGCTGAAAGCCGAAGGGGTGGTGCAATGATCACGGATTTTTCCCAGACCCTGATCGTTCAGGAAGTCTCCCCCCGCGACGGCTTGCAGATCGAGCCGACCTGGGTCGAAACCGTCGACAAGATTGCCTTGATCGATCAACTCTCGCTGGCCGGTTTCAGCCACATCGAAGCCGGCTCGTTCGTGTCGCCCAAGGCCATACCTGCACTGCGCGATGGCGAGTTGGTGTTCAAGGGCATCACTCGGCAACCGGGGGTGATCTACGTTGCGTTGATCCCCAATCTCAAGGGCGCGCAACGGGCGCTGGCTTGTAGCGCTGATGAACTGAACCTGGTGATGTCCGCCAGCCAGACCCACAACCTGGCCAACATGCGCATGCGTTGCGAAGCCTCGTTGGCGGCGTTCGGCGAGATCGTGCAATTCGTCGATGGCGCGCAGGTGCGGCTCAACGGCAGCATTGCCACCACCTTCGGCTGCCCGTTCGAAGGCAAGATCGATGAGGATCGCGTGCTGCAAATCGTCGAGGCTTATCAGGAGCTGGGCATCCAGGGCATCACCCTGGCCGACACCACCGGCATGGCCAATCCACGGCAGGTTGATCGGCTGGTGCGACGGGTTCTGCAGCGGGTTTCGTCGGCTGATCTGACCCTGCATTTCCACAACACCCGCGGCCTCGGTTTGTGCAATGTGCTGGCCGCTTACGAGGCCGGCGCCCGACGCTTCGACGCGGCCCTTGGCGGGCTCGGCGGCTGCCCGTTCGCCCCGGGTGCCTCGGGCAATATCTGCACCGAAGACCTGGTCAACTTGTGCGATGAAATCGGCATTCACACCGGCATCGAT
The DNA here is from genome assembly GCF_900095275.1 of Pseudomonas sp. UMAB-40. Taxonomy (NCBI): domain Bacteria; kingdom Pseudomonadati; phylum Pseudomonadota; class Gammaproteobacteria; order Pseudomonadales; family Pseudomonadaceae; genus Pseudomonas; species Pseudomonas sp. UMAB-40. The sequence continues at coordinate 230,023 of NZ_LT607557.1, read as the reverse complement.
CTGCCGCTGTTGCTGAAGTTGTCCCGAGGATTGCCGGCGCTGCTGGGCCACGAAGTGCCCGGTCAACTGGCCAAGGCGGGGCGTAATTGCGATTTGCACCCAATGCCTTCCTGACCCAACACAAAACCCCTTGTAGGAGCCGGCTTGCTGGCGATGGCGGTGGGTCAGGCAGCATTTATGTTGGATGCGCTGGCCACATCGCCAGCAAGCCGGCTCCTACAGAACGAACCACAACGAACCAGACAACAAAAACAATCGGACACCCATGGGAAGTCCGCCTGGAGAAAGCACCATGAGCCTCAATGTACTGGAGGCGGGCGCGAGCCCGTCCGTTAACCACGACGAAGAAAAAGCCCTGGTCAGCAAGGTCGCCTGGCGCTTGATGCCGCTGATCATGGTCTGCTACCTGTTCGCCTTTTTCGACCGCATCAACATCAGCTTCGCCAAGTTCCAGCTGCAGACCGACCTGAGCCTGAGCGACACCGCCTACGGCCTCGGCGCCGGGCTGTTCGTGGTCGGTTACGTGATCTTCGAAGTACCGAGCAACATGATGTTGTACAAGGTCGGCGCGCGGCGCTGGATCGCCCGGATCATGATGTCCTGGGGCCTCGCCACCGCCGCCATGGTTTTCGTCAACAGCGAATGGCAGTTCTATGCGCTGCGTTTCGTGATCGGCGCGATGGAAGCCGGTTTTGCGCCGGGCGTGCTGTATTACCTGACGCTGTGGTTCCCGCAGCACTATCGCGGGCGCATCACCTCGATGCTGTTCCTGTCGTCGGCGTTTGCCGGTCTGGTGGGTGCTCCGTTCTCCGGGCTGGTGCTGCAACACCTCGACGGCTTTATGGACATGCGCGGCTGGCACTGGTTGTTCTTGCTGGGCGGCGTGCCCTGCATCGGCCTCGGCTTGCTGGTGCTGACCTTGCTCAAGGACCGCATCGAAGACGCCCATTGGCTGACGCTGTCGGAGAAAACCCTGCTGGCCAGCCGCATTGCGCACCATGAACCGCACAAGAGTGGTGGCTCGCTGCTCGCCGCGCTGCGAATCCCAGGGTTCCTGACCCTGGGGCTGATCTACTTCCTGATTCAGGTGGCGTCCTACGGATTGAATTTCTGGGCCCCGCAACTGATCCGCAGTGCCGGCACCGAGAGCCCGGTGATGATCGGCTTGCTGACCGCCATCCCGTACATCTGCGGGGCGATCAGCATGGTGGTGATCGGGCGGCTGTCCGACTCGACCGGTGAGCGACGCAAGTTTGTCGCAGGCCTGGTCGCGGTGGGCGCGCTGGGGTTCTTCTGTGCCGGGATCTTCGCCAACCACACGACCTTCCTGATTGTCGCGCTGGGTTTGCTCGGTGCCGGGATCATCGCTTCCATCCCAAGCTTCTGGACCTTGCCGCCAAAACTGCTGGCCGGAGCCGGTGCCGGCGCGGCTGGCGGGATCGCGGTGATCAATACCCTCGGCCAGTTCGGCGGCATTGTCAGCCCGGTCATGGTCGGGCGGATCAAGGACCTGACCGGCAGCACCACCCCGGCGCTGTACGTCATTGCTGTCTGCGCGTTGATCGCCGTTGCCCTGCTGATGTGGGGGTTGCCGCAGAAGCTGCGCACGCTCGACAAGTTCTGAATCTGCGGTGCTGTTCTGGCCGCCATCGCGAGCAGGCTCGCTCCCACATTGATCTGTGCCACGCCGCCAATCAATTGTGGGAGCGAGCCTGCTCGCGATGGCGGCCTGACAGTCAACACTCAACTCGCAGTCACCAAACCTTTTGCCGGCGAAGCACTGAACTGAATCAACGCGACCCCGGCGATCAACAACACCGCCCCCAACACCCGCGGTAACGTCATCTGCCGCTCCACCAACCCAAACCACCCAAAGTGATCCAGCACCAGCGAAGCCACCACCTGTCCAGCCAACGCCAACGCAATAAATCCCGACGCCCCGAGCTTGGGCAGCAGCATCAGCGCCAACGAAATAAAACACACCCCAAACGCACCCCCCGCCCACATCCACAACGGCGCCTTGCTGATGAACGCCAGCGACGGCAGCGGCAAGCGCAGCGCCAACATGATCGGTAACAACACCACGATACTCACCAGCAACGACGCGAGCGTCGCCCACAGCGGATGACCCAACCCACGCGTGAGGTTGGCGTTGATCGCACTCTGAAACGGCACCACCGCCCCGGCCACCACGGCCAGCAGCAACAGCCCGACCCAATGCAATGTACTCATGATCGTTCTCCAACAGGTTTTGCTGGACTCTAGAGTATTCGTCGCGCAGATTTAAATTCCAAATTGCTATCCAGAACATGCATCAGATGAATGATCTTCGGCGTATCGACCTCAACTTGCTGGTGATCCTCGACGCCTTGCTCAGCGAGCAGCACGTCACGCGCGCGGCGCAACGCTTGCACCTGAGTCAGCCGGCGGTCAGTCATGCCCTGGCACGGTTACGCGACCTGCTGGGCGACCCTTTGCTGGTGCGCGCGGGCGCCACGCTCGTGCCCACCCCACGAGCCCTGGAATTGATTGCCCCCTTGGCCGAGGCACTGGCCCAGGTGCAATCCCTGTTGGCGCCAAATGCTTTCGACCCGGCCACCGCCAAGCGCACGTTTCGTCTGGCAATGTCCGACTATGGCGCCGCCATCGTCCTGCCAGGGCTGATTCGCACGTTGCGCCGGGAAGCGCCGGGCATCGACCTGCAAATCAGCCACGCCAGCCGCGAAGGCATGCTCGACGCAGTACTTAATGGCGACATCGACCTGGCAGCAGGTGTCTTCCCTGAACTGCCAAACGAGCTGCGCAGCACGCCACTCTTCGAAGAGCACTACGCCTGCCTGGTCGACCGCAACAGCCTGCCTGCCAATGGCGTACTCGACCTGCCGACCTACCTCGCACGGCCACACGTCCTGCTGGAAATGCGCGGCAGCGGCACGCCTGAAATCGAGCGGGCGCTGACGGCGTTACGTGAACGCCGTCGCGTCGCGATCAGCCTGCCGCACTGGAGCGTCGCCCCGGAATTCATCAGCGGCACGGACCTGATTCTTACCGTGGCTTCACGTGGGCTGCGCGAGATTGATGAGCGCTCGCTGGTCGTGGTTGCGCCGCCGTTTCATATTCCGTCGTTTACGTTTGTGTTGGTCTGGCACAAGCGGCGGGGCGGGGATCAGGCGTTGAACTGGTTGAATGGGCGGATTGGGGAGGGGATAGTGCGCGCCTGAAATCATTCGTTTTTTTGAAACACACAAGGAACATGGAATGACATTGAAGTCTGGGTGGGTGAATTGTGTGGCGCTGTGCGGGTTGGTGATGACGACGCAGGCGTTCGCTGATTGTGAGAAGCCGTTTCTGGCGGGCGATTTCGGCTATTCGGTTTGCAAAGACTGGCCAGCCTATCCCGGGTTGACGATTACAGCGTTATCGCAGTTCGAATCGGGATATTCGGCAAGCGATTATGGTCCTCAGGGAAAATATGATCTCAATCTTGCCGTGGTGACGGCTGGCGATTCGAAACCGCTGGCGACGTATCACAAGACATCGGTTTTTGAATCGGATGCCATCGCCTTTGAGGGCCTGCAAGTCGATACCGCTCGTTACAAGCTCACTCCTGAAGTAAGAGCGTTTGGTGTGCGCGCCACGTTCAATGGCTCGTCTCGGGTAAATCCCGTGAGTGAAAAGTTGCTGTCGCTCTATGTGAAAGAGGGCGACAAGTTGCGTCCGGTCCTGGATAAGCTCATCACCTATGAGTATGGCGGTGAATGGGATGGCAATTGCGCCGGTGAGCGTTATCAATACACCCGTACCGTCGAAATCGGCCAAACCAGTTCACATGGATTCGCGGACTTGATCGTCAAGACCGTGTCCACCAGCGAAACAGGGAAAGGCCAAGGGGATGCATGTGAATCCAAAACCATTACAGACAAACCGGTGCTGACAACACTTCGATATGACGGTAAAACCTACGTTCTGCCTCAAGGGTTCAAAGGCTTGTAAATCATGGGAAGAGATCAGGGAAGAGCATGTTAACCACAAAGAAACGACTGAATTCACTTGTCTTGTTCGGCCTCATCACGGCTGTCAGCCAAGCGCAAGCGGGGTGCGAAGAAGCGCCTTCCGGTGAGCGAACATTCACCCTTTGCAAAGTCTGGCCGGCGTATGACGACCAAACTATTGTGGCCACGTCGACATTCAAACCGGATTCCGCTGACGCGAACAACGATGGCGGAAACGTTGATCTGGAACTGTCGCTCATACGTTCATCCAGTTCGAAACGCCTGGCCAATTACCTTAAAAAAGATGCCTATTATTCAGACGCTGTGGCGTATGAAGGGTTGTCCATTGATACGGCACGCTACAAGTTGGCGCCCGAAAGTCGCGCTTTTGGCATTCGTTCGAGTTTCGAACACAGTTCGAGCGTAAACCCTTATCACAAAACCGAACTGGCCTTGTATCTCAAGGAGGGCGATACATTACGTCCAGTATTGGAAGGGCTAATCATTTCTACGAGCAGGGGCGAGTGGGATGGTAACTGCGCGGGAGAGGGCGAACGTACACAAAGAACCGTCGATATCGGCAACACAACTCATAACGGATTTGCAGATCTTGTTGTCAGTTCCACCGTGACGGAGACCAAAAACTTTCGGGTTGGAGAAGAGTGCAACGATACGTCCCGCAAGTTGAAAACAACTCGGGTTACCCTGGAATACGACGGCAAGCACTACGTCGTGCCAGTAGCACTCAAAGGTTAATCGCCCATGCTCACCGGCCTCAACCACCTGACCCTCGCCGTCACAGACCTGAACCGCAGCGTGGCGTTCTATCAAGACCTGCTGCAACTGCGCCTCGAAGCCACTTGGGACACCGGCGCCTATCTGTCACTGCCGGGTTTGTGGCTGTGCTTGTCCGTTGATCCGCTGCGCAACTCGGGACCCGCCGCCGATTACACCCATTACGCCTTCACCCTCAGCGCAACCGATTTCCCCGTGTTCGTCGAACGCCTGCGATCCGCCAACGTGCAGGAATGGCGCGACAACCGCAGTGAAGGCGCGTCCTTCTATTTCCTCGACCCGGACGGCCACAAGCTCGAAGCCCACGTTGGCGATCTGGCGTCTCGGCTGGCCGCCTGTCGCGTGCGGCCGTATGCGGGAATGAAGTTCTTCGACGATCAGTCAGTCGATATTCCCGGGACCTGATATAGACTTGCGCCCATTCACCAAATAGTTAAAAGGTTTTCCAATGACTCCATCGTTGCTAATGGCCGTTCTCGCCTCGGGTTTTATCTACGGCATCACGCCGGGGCCGGGTGTGTTGGCGGTGTTTGGCATCGGTGCTGCGCGGGGACGACGGGCCGGGGCGGGGTTTCTCTGTGGGCATTTGCTGGGGGACGTGGTCTGGTGCAGCACGGCGCTTATCGCGATTGTCGGTGCCCGGGAAATCGGCAGCACGGCGTTTGATGTACTGGGCGTGCTCAGCGGGCTGTACCTGTTTTGGCTCGGGTTGCGCGCCATACGGGCGAAGCGCAGCAGCGCCGATACGCCTCAAGGCCCGGCTCGCCAGCCCTTTTGGCACGGCATTCTGTTTGGCCTGACCAATCCCAAGGCCTACCCCGTGGCAGTAGCGACGTTCACTGCGCTGCTGTCCAGTCGTGCGGAGTTGCTGCACTGGTCAATGCTGCCGTGGTTGATTGTCTTGAGCTTTGTCGGTGGTCTCATGGCCTACGCTATTCTCATTGGCATTGTCGGTGCGCGGCAGGTTCGCACCTTGTATCAACGCCATGAATTGGCGATCACCCGGTTATGCGGGGTGATGTTTATCGGTTTCGCCATCAACGCCCTCGCTCATGCACTGCCGGGGCTGGTGACGAACAAGGCTTGAGGTTGAGCGCACGGATGCGTCAATGCCCGATGGGTCATGGAGGGGCTTTTTATTGCTGCATTGTCCGGAAACGCTTATCGCACCATGGCAACCAGAAATTCCGCGCCGTTGGCGAGCTACATCGATCTCTTGCTGGACGCCGTCTGTGCGGTGGATAAACAAGGTCGCTTCGTATTTGTCAGCGCGGCCTGCGAGCGTATCTTCGGCTATACCCCTGACGAACTGATCGGCCAGCCGATGATTGATATGGTGCATCCCGCCGATCGCCAACGCACCCTCGACGCTGCACGCGAGATCATGGGCGGCGATCCCAAGCTCAACTTCGAAAACCGCTACCTGCGCAAGGACGGCGGCGTGGTGCATATCCTATGGTCGGCGCGCTGGTCTGAAGTCGATCAGTTGCGCATCGCTGTGGCCCGGGACATCACCGAGCGCAAGCAGGCCGAATCCCGGCAAGCGGCGTTGTACGCGATCTCCGAGGCGGCTCACGCAGCGGAAGATTTGCTGGCGTTGTTCAAGCGCATCCACTTGATCATCGGCGAATGGCTGCCGGCACTGAATTTCTCCGTGGCGCTGTATGACGAGCACTGCGCGCAGCTGAACTTTCCGTATCACGTCGACGACCATGAACTGCAGCCCGAGCAGCCCGGAACCATGACGGGGCGACTCTGCGCCGAGGTGATTCGCAGCGGCCAGCCGATTTTGCTGACCCTGGATCAGGACACTCTGCCAGAAGGGTTTGAGGCATCGGTCGCCGGACAGGACTCGCCTTGCTGGCTGGGTGTCCCGCTGAGCTCGCAAAATGGCACCATCGGCGCGCTGATCGTCAAAAGCGTACCGGGTGGCGAGCGCTACACCGAGCAGGACAAGGAGCTGTTGCAATACGTCTGCGCCCAAGTCGCCACCGCCATCGAGCGCAAGCAACTGCATGCCCGACTGCAGCGCATGGCGCAGTACGATCAACTGACCCAACTGCCCAATCGAGAGTTGCTGCGTGACCGGCTCAAAGACTCCCTCACGCTGGCGCGAGCGGATTCCGGACGAATGGCGCTGCTGTACGTCGACCTCGACCGCTTCAAGGAAGTCAACGACACCCACGGCCATGCGGTCGGCGACATGCTGTTGCAAGCGGTCGCCAATCGGCTCAAGGGCTGCGTGCGCGAGACCGACACCGTGGCGCGTATCGGTGGGGATGAGTTTGTGGTGTTGTTGCACAGCATTCACGCGTCGGAAGACGCTGATAATGTTGCGGGAAAAATCCGTCAGGTGCTGGCGCAACCCTTGCGCCTGGACGGGCACAGCGTAAACATCCAGCCGAGCATTGGCGTCGCGCATTACCCCGAGCACGGCACCGAGGAAAAGCAGCTGTTCCGGCACGCCGATGAGGCCATGTACGCCGCCAAGCGCCGAAATCACCAGCACCTCGGGGCGTGAAAAAATGGACCACCGTTCGTCGCGGCGATTTCATTTTTTCTAAACCTTTGCGGTGATCGAAATTCAGATTCTATGCGGGCTCCTGCTCGCCGCGATCATCACCAAGAGGTAGAGAATCATGCCTAACTCAAGAAACTCGAACTCGGGAAACTTCGCCAACGATCGAACGAAGGCGTCAGAAGCCGGTCGCAAAGGTGGGAAAACTACCACTACGACCGTCGATAAAGACCCTGCGAAACCCGACATGGGCCGCAAAGGTGGTCAGAAGTCGAAGTAGTCGCAAGGTAGTTTTGATTGAGAGGCGGGGGCGAAAGCTCCCGCTTGAATTTTTATAGAAGGAGGGCGCGACCATGAGCCGGATGGCCACCCGATTACGCACTGCCAGTTTTGTCTCGTTGCTGAGCCTGTTTGCCAACAGTGCCTTCGCCCAGTCGCCCGCCGAATTCATTAACGATGCGTCGGCCAAAGGCATGGCCGACATCGAAGCCAGTCGCCTGGCGCACCAGAAAACCGAATCCAAAGAGGTCAAGGACTACACCATCGTGGTCATCAATGACCGCACGACCGCCAACCAGCACCTGGCGAAAATCGCCAAGCAGCTGGATTTGCCGGTTGCCCCTCGCGAAGAAGTGGTCGACAAGGCCAAAGCGTTGATGCCGGAAGTGAAGGACGGCGCATCCTTTGACCAGGCTTATACCGCCAGTCAGGTGAAGACGACCCAGGAAGCCATCGAACAGCTTCAACAGGTCGCTCAGACAACCGACGTTCCGCAAATCAAAGCCTTCGCAGAGGAAACCTTGCCCAAACTGCAAAACCACCTGGAAATGGCCAGAGCGCTGCAAGCCAGTCGCTAGACCAGGCGGTTAACGCTGTTGGATGCAAACGGCGCGTGATTCACATCACGCGCCGTTTTGTTTGTGCTCAGCACTCATTCAAGTCCTGTTTGTGCTTGCTTGTAGTGGCCAGCCCCGCCAGGCCATGCACGTCTTTTTCGCCCATGGCGCGATAGTGTCTACGCAGGGCTTCCAGTTGCTTGAGGTCCAGTAACTCCAGCCCCAGCATTGCGTTCTGCGCCTCCTTGTTCACCCGCAATAACTCATCGATTTTCAGATGCAGGATGTCGGTGTCGCGGTTCTGCGTGTTCTGGATCAGAAACACCATCAGGAACGTGATGATCGTGGTTGAGGTGTTGATGATCAGTTGCCAAGTGTCGTTGTAATCAAAAATCGGCCCGCTCAACCCCCACAACGCAATCAGAATCAAAGCCCCCATGAACGTCTTGGGACTGCCGGCCCACAGGGCGAGTTTCTGTGAGATTTTTGCGAATTTCATTGCCGTGTTCCTTATAGGGATGCGCCTGATTTTCAGACAGCGACGGCGGGTTGAAAATTCGACTTAAAAACCCCAATTCTGCGACGCCCAACCTCTGTAGGCGCTGTGTAGGAGCTGTCGAGTGAAACGAGGCCGCGATCTTTTGATCTTGATCTTTTTAAAAGCAAGATCAAAAGATCGCGGCCTCGTTTCACTCGACAGCTCCTACATATCGCAAAGCATGGCACTTGATGGAATAAATTCCTCCTTCCCCATTTCTTCGCCAGATTCTTTCTTTGTGCCGGTTTGTGACTAGTATCAAAGGCAATCAATTTGCCAGCATGCAAACACACGGATCGAAATCAGCTAAGAGGTCACTCATGGAATTCTTCGAAAAGCTAACAAGCCTAGCCGCCAAAGTTCGTTTGCAAAGCGCTGCAATCAAAACGGAGGAAGCCACCAAGAACGCATTTGTCATGCCTTTTATCAGCACCGTGCTGGGCTACGATGTCTTCGATCCGACTGAAGTGACTCCTGAATTCGTTTGCGATATCGGAACGAAAAAGGGAGAAAAAATTGATTACGCAATCATGAAGGGCGGAGAAGTTCAGATCCTCATTGAGTGCAAAAAAATTGGTGAGCCGTTGCACATCAATCACGCCTCCCAATTGTTTCGTTACTTCCATGTCACCAGCGCCCGTATCTCCATCCTTACCAACGGTCAGGTCTACAAGTTTTTCACTGACCTGGACGCGCCCAACAAGATGGATGAGAAACCATTTCTTGAGCTCGATCTTCTGGATATCGACGAATACTCTGTCCCTGAATTGGTCAAGCTCACCAAGTCAGCCTTCGATGTGGATTCGATCATCAGCGCCGCCGGTGAGTTGAAATACGTCAGCCAAATCAAGAAGGTCATCGCATCGCAGGTCAGCAAGCCCGATGACGACTTTGTGAAAGTATTCGCTTCGCGTGTGTACGACGGGGTGATTACACAGAAGGTCCGTGAGCAATTTCATGAGCTAACGAGAAAGGCTGTGGTGCAGTTTCTCAACGACCAGATCAATGACAGGCTCAAATCAGCCATGAGTGGTGCGATTCAACCGGCCTTGGCTTCTTTGCCGGTTTCTTCTGGCACTGCTGAGCAGCTGGACGTGCGTGACGAGTTAGAGGACAAAGTACTAACAACGCTTGAAGAGCTGGAGGGCTATCACATTGTCCGTGCCGTTGTTCGGTCAGTTGTAGATGCCAAACGCATTGTCCAGCGTGACACGCAGAGTTACTTCGGCATTCTGCTCGACGATAACAACCGCAAACCGATCTGCCGTCTGCACTTCAATCGTTCACAAAAATACATCGGTATTTTTGACGAGGAGAAGAATGAAACCCGGCACGCCATAAACTCGATAGATGATATCTACGAATACTCGGATCATTTGAAAAAGACTGTTGGGTACTACGACTAACCATTTACTTGCGGAAAAAAACCGGCCTTTGAGGCCGGTTTTTTGTGGAGAACCTTTCAGTTCGTCAGCTTCACATCAACCGCCCAGCGGAAGTACCCCAACGCCTCGCAGCTTTTATCGATCAGCATGAAGCTCAGTTCACACGCCTCGACCCCCGTGGCCAATTGCGTGCACTGCCAATAATGATCATCGGCCGAATGGCTGCCCGGTACGGTGGGGTTTTCAGGATCGGGTGCAGGCACGGTCAGGTTTTCTTTGACCACTAGTTCAGGCGTTGAAAGTACACCTGCATCGCCTGCTGACATCCCGTAGAACACCACGCTGTGCTCGGCGAGCAAGCTGACGGTTCTGCTGCGGATATGGAAAGTCGATCCAGTGCCGAGGGTTAGCGTAATAGAGCTGTCATTTATTGTACTTTGTGGTGTCGGAGATCCATTGATGGCGAAGATGAAGCCATCGGCAATAGACGTCGGGTTTTCAGGCTCAAGGCTGGGGTCTGGATAGCGTAAAAGCAGGGATTCAGCATCAACAACCAGCAACACATTGTGGGCCGTTGCAACGCTTGAAGGGGGTTTGATCGGTTCGGAAGTCATCATGGATTCCTTTCATGATGGTGACGCAAAACGGCAGCCGCTTCGGTTCATGCAAGACATCCCGTTCCTGTCGAGGCGGCAACGAACTTGGCAGGCCCCTTGTCGCCAAGGGGCCAGACCATCGTCAGTTACGGATGGTAATGAACGGATCCCACGAGCAGCAGCCAACGATCTTGCAGTCGCGATCCACGATCAGGAAGTGGAAGTGGTAGGTCACGCTGCCGCACGACAAGGTTTCCGAAGACCAGTAATGGTTGTCGACTTTCTGGCAGCTTGGCACCGACGGATTGCTGGTGTTGGGGACGGCGACGCAGGCAGTAGCCTTGCGCGGCGTGGGTGTGGAGATCAATTCGTTGCCGACATTGCCGATAAACTTGTAGAAAATCACTGCCGTCTCGAAGCTCTGCGACAGGCTGGTTTCACGCCAGCGAATCAGGTCGCCCACCTGGGCCTTCAAGTTGAGTTCGCCACCGGCCTGACCATTTATCACGTTGTCGCGGTTGGTCACCATATACACATGATTGACGTCGATCAGCGTCGGCGAGGCGGGATTTTTGCTGATGTTCGGGTAGTTTTTCAGAATGGTTTCAGTGTCGATTGAAACAAGAACATCCGTGACTCGAGACATAGTAAAGCTCCTTGTTCATAGTGAGCGCCTGGCATCTTTCCAGGCGCAACAACGCTTGCTTGCCTTGCGGCTGCTGCGAAAACACTACGGACGGAACCCACCGATCACGGGAGATAAATTGGCCTTGCTCCTGCGTGCAAACTGATAAGTCGGGTTCCTTCCGACAGGCCGCGATTAGGACTATAGATGCGAAGAATAGGCTGTCAAAATTGATTGACCTATCGCTCGACGAACGGTCGATATAGTTATGACCTCCGATGATTTGGCGATAAAAAACCACTCACTCAAAACCTCTTGCGCCATAGGTCGGATAGGGCAGGGCCTGCCGGTCGAGGTATCGTAGCGAACCGGTTGTGCGCCGCTGGCCACAACAACGCACCGACAGGAGAACGCAATGAGTTGGTCCGCCAAACAATACGTCGCTTTTGAAGATGAACGCACCCGCCCAGCTCGTGATTTGCTCGCGGCGATTCCGCCCGTGGACGCGCGCTCGGCCATCGACATCGGTTGCGGCCCCGGCAATTCGACCGAGTTGCTGGTGGAGCGCTTCGCCAATGCCTCGGTGCGTGGCCTGGACAGTTCGACCGATATGATCAAGGCCGCCCGCAAGCGCTTGCCGCAGCTGCAATTCGACACGGCTGACATCGATACCTGGAACGAACCGGGACCGTTCGATGTGATTTTCGCCAACGCGGTGTTGCAGTGGGTGCCCGACCACGCGACGTTACTGCCTTCGCTGGCCGCCCGACTGACCCAGGGCGGCAGCATGGCCATCCAAATGCCCGATAACCTCAACGAGCCGTCCCATCGGCTGATGCGCGAAGTCGCTGCCGATGGGCCGTGGGCCGCCAAGTTGGAGGACGCCGCCGGGCAACGCACGGAAATGGCCAGTGCCAGCGATTACTACTCGATGTTGCGACCGCACTGTGCGCGAGTCGACGTGTGGCGCACCACCTACCATCACCCGCTCGCGGGCGGGGCGTCGGGTGTGGTCGAGTGGTTCAAGGGCAGCGGCTTGCGGCCGTTTCTCGAACCGCTGGATGAGGCGGAAAAAGCGCAATACCTCAAGCAATATCAAGCCGCGATCAAGCAGGCTTATCCGGCGCTGAGCGATGGTTCGGTGCTGTTGCCATTTCCGCGGTTGTTTATCGTCGCGACGCGCTAGGGCAAAAAGGGACGGACAACGCCGAACGTTATCGGTCCCTTTGTCTGGCACTCAGGTATTCAAAAATAAACGAAGCAAAGCCGAACAACCCGATCATCGAAATGATCATGATCCCCAACTCTGAATTGTCCATGTTGATCTCTAGGTGGTAGGTGAGCCTGAAGCATAAAGTATCTGCGGTCAGGCCCAACGCAGCGCTACGGCTTCTTTACCGGCTTGCAGGCATCTATACGCAAACTATACGAGTACAGGGCACGACACTCAGCGCTGGGTACTGACCAGCATCATCATCGGTCGCTCCCGCTCTTCGGCCAGGGCCGGTTGTGCCGCCACCTCAGCATCGGTTGGCCCCCATTCGTTGACATGCCGGATGCTGAAACCTGCGCCAATCAGCGTATTGAGCAAAGTGCCGAGGGTGCGGTGCTGTTTGATCACACCTTCGGCCAGCCAGTTCGTCACCCGCTCACCTTCCCGTTGATAACTGTCTAGCGGCCAGCGCTTGTTCCCTTCGCCATCAATCAGCCAGCCCGGATTACGCGGCGCCATGAAGATTGGGTGTTCGATGGAAAATACGAAGCGCGAACCGGGTTTTAGGGCTGTGTGGATTTTGGCGAACAGACCCGGAAGATCCTTGATGTAGTGCAGCGCCAGGGAGCTGTAGGCGAGGTCGAAACTGGCTGCGGGCAGGTCGAGATGTTCCAGATCGGCGCGGGCATATTGGATGTTGTCCGCAGACGTGGTCTTGCGCGCCTGCTCCAGCATTTTTTCCGAGACGTCCAGACCCAGCACGTTGTCGGCACCGTGTTCACTGGCCCAGCGGCAGAACCAGCCGTAACCGCAGCCGAGGTCTACAACCTCCAGGCCTTTCATCGATGGCAGCATTGCTTTGAGGGCCGGCCATTCCGGTGCGGCGTCGAGGCCGCCGATGGAGCGGGGCATCTGGCTGTAGCCCTGGAAAAACTCCGGGTCGTCGTAGATGTTTTGAGTCATTTTTGGGTTGCTCAATAAAAATCACACTTTCATATCGCGGCCATTAACCCTGCTGCAATACCTTGAGCGCTGCCGAGGCCAGAAACCCGGAACGGCTTTTTTCCTCAGGATGATGCAGCACATACTCGTCGATTCGTGTCAGCAAGTATCCGGGTAGGGTGATGTTGAGCTTTTGCGCTTTGCCGAGGTATTTCGTGACATCAATATCTACCAGCGCCCATGTACATCCCGCGTACTTCGGATTGGCGGCATGCAGTGTGACTTTGTTGGCGGGCGGAATCGGTGCACCGTCTTCGGCCAGAATTTCGAAGTGACCTTCAATTGCTTCACGTGCCATCGCCATGGCGTCGTCCAGGTCCTCACCGGCCGAGAAGCAACCGGGAATATCCGGTACCTCCACGCCCCAAGCGTTCTCGTTGTCTCCAGCTGAAATTGCAATAGGGTAAAGCATGTTCGTTATCCTCCACGGACTCAGGGCAACAGGCTCATCAGAGCAGTGCCTGTTGCAAAATACTGATAGCCGTTTTTTTGAGCAGATCCTTTTTAGGGTGTGGAACAGTTACAAGTCCAGGCTTCGTAGGGTGTTTGAAATGGTGATGACTACCTCTGATCCGAACCAGATACCATCCGTCTTCCATGATTTGGCTTATCAAAAATCGGCTATTCACATCACCTCCGTGTGGTGTGTCTGGGTGGTTACTATACCCACCGATAAAAAATTATCAACACTATAACCACTAGGGCGGCCATGGCTGCGAAAAAGAAGTCTAGGAGGGGGTTAAGCGTCGGGGGGCGGCAGGCTCTAAAAGAGTCGATTTCTGTATTTCAGGGTTTTACGGTCAAAGAAATACAGGGTTTGAGGGAAACAAAAGAAGGCCCGAACGTAATACCGGGCTAAGCCAGCAACAGAGATTCGGGCGCGATTGTTGTGATGCGTTCTTTGTAACTGCGTTACGGAACGCCAACTGCGTCCGGTGTCACGTTAGAGCTACTCTGCATCCATGCGTCGAGCAATGACATCCAGCACATCGCAACCGTCGCGCAAGGGTACGCAACAGAGCAACGCAAAGTCGCTGAGGATCACCGCGTCAGACGTGATGTCTCCTCGCATCGCGAGGTTTTCAAGCAGCTGCGTCACGGCCAGGATTCTGTAACTGGCGGTGCTGAGCAGTGAATGCAGCGGTTGAGTGGTGTTGACGTAGAGCGAGGAAAGGTCGTCGGCGTTGCTGGTTAAAGCCATATATTCGTTTATGAATGAGTACCGTTAGTAGGGGAAAGACCTACCACTCAATCGTCGCCAAACAATAGGGTGGCAGCTGTACGCAGGTTGGCGAACCGGACAACGGTAAAACCGGCAGACCCGTAGGTCTCCCACGCACAGCTACCAAAAAAACGCAGCACAGTGCAGTCAGAAAACTCCGAAAAAGCTCGGAGTGAATCTGAATCGTTGTCATCGAGTCGCCAAACCCGATGCGTCTTTTGGACGCGCTCGGACTATAGGCCTCGTGACAAAAACACTGCAATGCGCAAGTCTACGGACAATTCCCACCGTCGTGTAGGACCTTGCCTTTCTGAAAGTCGGCTTCGCTCGAAGCCCCGAAAGATGGGCAATCGGTACTGAGTTTGGCCGCGACCGAGACATTAATGGATTGAGAGAAAATGATGCGAGAAACCTTGAGGCAAAAGATGATCGAGGTCTGCAACAAGAAAATAGAGCAGAAGGGACCGACTGTCGGGCTCTCGTTCTATGCTTTCTTTGCAAACAAAAATGATGATCCAGTGCTTTTAATGGAAGCAGCCCAATGGTGGATCGCTAAGCACAAGCTCGACCATTTTGAAAAGGCCGTAAAAATAAAGCAGATGGTAGAGCGGAAAGATTAGCTGGTTGTTTTACAGGTGCTCAAGGACATCATGCAGAGAGTATTCTGGTGTAGGCATCGATTCGAATCCATTCGAAGGATTGAAAGCGTAGCAAGGAAAACTCCGAAGCGATCAGGAATCGAAAACAAAGAAAAACCCGCGCTTTTGGCGGGCTTTTCAATTGGCATTGCTACGTTATTGTGCGGGGGAGGCCCAGCCAACTTGCGTCCAGTACGTAGATTGGCCTATATCGGGTGCTTTCGAATACTCGGTCGCGCGCTTGAGTCCAATCTGCATTAGGTCATCACTCACTTGCATTACCGTCCACGAAATGTCCTGACTGAGATCCATCTGCGCAAAACAGTATTTGCGGGTGATCATCAGAGCCCATGTCGCATACTCGGCTTGGGTGTAGCTGGTATAGGCTCGATCAAAATCGCTAGGTGTAATGCAGCCAAAAGCCTCTGCATCGAGATGTACCAGATCCTCCGCCTTCGGCTTATAAACGACAGACCTTTGCTGCGTAGTATCCGCAGAGCTATCTGGGGTCATGCGGTAGGCAACCGCACCAATGGTGACGCAAACCAAGAGGGAGCACGGAAGTACGAATTTCCAATGATCGCCCAGACTTTTAGGAAGGCGTTCGACGGGAGTAGGCGCGAACACTTCATCACCTTCCATTGTCAGCTGGGGAACTTCAGCACCGCAGTGCTTGCACTTGATCGCAGCTCTTTTTATGGTCTCGGCGCACATTGGGCAGGGACGCGAGCTGCTTTCAACTGTCGCCGCAGCAGCTTTTGGTTTTCCGGAGAGTAGAATCATCAGCAGGCCAGCCAAGGCAATAATGCCGCCAAGGATGGTGTTAATTTGCATATCCGCCATAAGCCCCAAATCCTTTACTCTGCCGCCGGAACCCGTAGACACTGATACATCCTTATTCAGCGCGAACACTACCAAGCAGATCCCTACGAGCAATGCGACCTTGCCAAACCACTTCATTGGATCCTTCCCGTACTCCCGTAATTGAGTCCGAACTCTAGCATTCGTGGCGCACAGCCACCACGCGATCAACCCACTCTTCGTAGTCGCTGAGGGTCTAGTGAGTGGGGCGTAAGAGGGAGCGAACCGAGTATCACGGCCAAAGAGAAGCCCGCGTGGGGAGCGCGGGCTAAAGGGGTCATTAGGAGCTGAAATCACCATAGGCTGCAGCTTGTGAAAAACGTGAAGGAAAAAAGGTGACGGATTTATTTATCAACGAATAGCTACGTTGAATATGAATCGACTAAGGCCCTGGCCAAAAAAAAGCTGCCATCAGCGCCATTTTTTTTATCCCCTTGAGCCTTATCTGCCGAAAAATCACTCCCTGCCAGTCCCCATCTCCCGATCCTCAAACGCAGAACGCACCGCCTCTACGACACGTTCAGCCATGTCCTCATCTTCAAGCTGCGAATACCGGTTCTCCACATTCCCGTCACTCTCGCGGCTGAGACGTGCAGTGCCGATCTCAGACTCGACACGCAGAGGTTGTGCAAGTGCGATGTCGTAGCGATCGGCGAGGGCCTTGAAACCGACTGGCATTGACGAATTCCTTAACAGGGCAATGAAAACGCTAACAAAACACCAATATGGCGCGAAAACGTTAATTTACTACGGCGCGAAAATACTAATCCTGCGTGAATTTTTATACTAAAACTGTCATTCCCAAAAAAACGTTAACGAAACTCAGCTTAGTCGTAACCGCCGTACCGGTAAGGGCAAAAGGCAATTCCACCAAACCCCAGACACAAAAAAACCGGCCATCAAGGCCGGTTTTTTCTTTACCTGCATCTCCCGTCAAAAATCAACGTGAGACAAAAATTCGATTGGAGCGGGTGAAGGGAATCGAACCCTCGTTATCAGCTTGGGAAGCTGGAGTAATGCCATTATACGACACCCGCTCAGAGCGGCTGACTTTGTACCAGATGTGCGCGTGGAAATGAAGTTTTTCTTTGCGCGCGATGCGTTTAGCGCAGGTGAAACAGGACATCAGACCGCATGACGGTCGTTCGCGGGCAAGCCTCGCTCCTACAGAAATGCGTTTAACGCTGCGGGGCGAAGCTTGCTCGCGATGACACTGTTTCAGATGGCCAATGCATGGTGGTCCTGGACGTAATGGTAACGCGGTCGGCTGGCGTGTTGCGCCGGTTTCAGGAAGCCCAGCAGTGCGTCGCGGCTGTCTCGGCAGGCAGATTTGTGTTCCATGTCGAGAAAGTGGCCGGTGGCCTGAAGGGTGCTGAAGGTGGCGTTTTGCACGTGGTTGGCGAACAACCGGGCGCCATCGGCGGCGGTGTATTCGTCCCATTCGCCGTTCATGAACAGCACCGGAACGTTGATTTTCTCGGCAGCCTTGAGGAAGCACTGGCGATCGCTGTGCAGCAGGTCGCTGATGTGGAAGTGCATCTGCCCGTATTCATGCTCGGCGAGAGAGCTGACGTGGCGATAGTTGAAGCGCTTGAACAGCGTCGGCAGGTGTTTGCCGATGGTGCTGTTCACCAGGTTGCCGACCCGATCCCCATCCCGACTGCCGAGGTAATCAATGCCGCGCTCGAGGTAATCGAGCATGTGCGCGTTGATCTCCGGGGAGAACGAGCTGATCACGGCTTTTTCGATGCGCCGTGGCTGTTGGGCCAGGGCGACCAGGGTCGCGGCGCCGCCCCAGGAAAACGACAGCACGTGTTCGGCGGCGAAGTGGTCGATCAGCTCCAGGAGGATCTGCCCTTCGACTTCCTTGGTCAGCAACTTCTCATGCAGGTTGTGCGCTTTTGACTTGCCCGCGTAGGGCTGGTCGTAGCAAACCACATTGAACTGCGGGTGAAGGTTTTTCACAGTTTGTGCAAACGACGCAGTCGTGGCCATCGAGCCGTTGACCAGGATGATGGTCTTCTCTGCGGCGTCTGCGCGATAGAACTCCGTGTAAACCCGATACTGACCCTGTATATCCAGCACAGCGATTTCTGGCCTCATGTCATCAGACTCCAAGCAAGCGGGTATGCGCGCAAATGAGATTGCACGAGCTTTGTGACAGGTAGGCATACGCCTTGAATTTGGAGGCCCATGTCGATCCAATGCAGTCCGGTCGACGGGTATTGTTATTGGCGGGCAGTCTGCCGGTCTGAGGCGGAACCTGAGGGTTCTCTAACCGGCAAAAAGTTTCTTAGAAGTATGTTGTGACTCGTCGGTCACATTTCGGCCGACGTCCTGATTCAAGCAGGGGTCACGTCTTCGCGCAAGTGTCATTCGTAAATTGTTCGACAACTTCTGCTGAGCGGTAGGCTGCTTAGATCAAATGGATCTCTTCGGTGCGCAATGCTCGGTACTCGCCCGGTTTTAGCGCGTTATCGAGCACCAGCGGACCCATGCTTTCGCGGTGCAGGCGCAACACTTTGTTGTCGAAGTGGCCGAACATCCGCTTCACTTGGTGATACCGACCCTCGACGATGCTCAGCCGCGCCGCTTTCGGCCCGAGCACGATCAGCTCGGCCGGTTGCGTGGTGAGGTCTTCGAACGCGAAGTACAGGCCCTCGGCAAACTTCAATGCGTATTGCGGGCCAATCTCCTGCTCGGTCTCGACGTAATAGACCTTCGGCAGTTTGGTCTGCGGTTGGGTCAGGCGTCGCGACCAGCTCCCGTCGTTGGTGATCAGCATCAGGCCAGTGGTGTTGAAATCCAGGCGACCGGCGATGTGCAGGTCATCGCGGTTCGGCTCATGGATCAGGTCGAGCACGGTCGGGTGCTCCGGGTCGCGGGTGGCGCTGACGCAGCCGGGCGGTTTGTGCAGCATGAAGTAGCGAGCGGGCTTGCCGACTTGCAGGACTTCCTCGGCGACCTCGACGCGGCTGAACTCAAGCACTTCGGCATGCGGGTCGCTGACGATTTTTCCGTCGATCCGAACGCGCTTTTCCACCAGCAACAGGCGCACCTGCTTACGGTTGAAGCGCGGCAGGTTGCTGAGGAAACGGTCAACGCGCATGGCTGGGAATCAGTCGGAAAAGGGCCGCGTATCTTACGTGATCGGCCGGGCGGTTGCTTACAGCTGTGCCTCGACCTCGGCGCAACGCGGGCACAGGCAAGATTTGTCGCGCAGTTCGGCCGGCAGCGCTTCGAGCACCGCCGGGTCGATACTCACGCCAAAGCACCAGCACGCCTGATCGACAGTGCGCGGGTCGGCCAGGGTGCAGGCGTTGGAGGCGCCGCAGGCGGGGCATTGGTCAGGCTTGTTCATGCAGGATTATTCATAACGGGAGTGAGGCATTTCCACGCAAGTTCGGTTACGGCCGGCCTGTTTGGCCCGGTACATCGCATGATCGGCCCGGGAGAGCAGAGTGTGCAAGGTTTCATCGACCTGCAAGGTGGTGAGGCCGATGCTGACGGTCAGCTGCAGTTCCTTGCCGTCGTAGGCATAACGCTGCTGTTCGACATGTTGACGAATTTTCTCGGCGATCATCAGACCGGTCTCACCGTCGGTGTCCTTGAGCAATACGATGAACTCTTCACCACCCCAGCGGCAGACGATGTCGGAGTGCCGCAGGCAACTCTGCAGGTCCCGCGCGAAGCCGATCAGCACCTGATCGCCGGCCAGATGACCGTAGGTGTCGTTCAAAACCTTGAAGTGGTCCAGATCCAGCAACAACGCGGTCAGTGGCTTGGGCTCGCGCTCGGCTTCGAGCATGGCTTGCGCCGCCAACAGGTCGAAACCACGACGATTCGGCAGTTCGGTCAGGCTGTCGAGCGTCGCTTGCGCCTGGATCTTGCCCTGGTAGCGCTTGATCACGCGGTTGAGCAGGGCCAGCACGATCAGCGTGACGAGTAGGCAGATCAGCAGGTTGAGGTACAGCGACTGGCGGATTTCACTGAGGGCGCTGTCTTCGCGCTTGTCGACAAACAGGTACCAGTTCAGCTCGGGAATGAACCGAACGTTGAGGAAATGGCCCTGGCCCTGGACGGAATATTCGTAGCTGCCGCTATGGGGTTTCGGCAGTTGGCTGACCAGGCTCTTCATGTTGTCCAGTTCGCCGAGCTTCTGACCGATGTGCGCGCCTTGCGGGCCGCCTTCGGCGCCGGTCAGCACCAGGCGGCCGAAGTTGTCGACGAAGTACACGCTGCGCTGGTAACGCTGCTGGTATTTGTCGATCAGCTTGATCACCGCATCGACCGTCAGACCAACGCCGGCGGCGCCGATGAAGCGGTTGTTGTAGTCGTAGACCTTGTAGTTGATGAAGAAGGTCAGGTTGTCCTTGTTGGCAAGGTCCGGGTCGACATTGATCTCGTAGGGATCGGCCATGTCGCGCACGCGGAAATACCAGGCATCGCGGGGTTCCGTGGACTTGACCTGTTTGAGGACGCCTTTGGCGTGGTAGTAGGTGAGGCTGGTGTTGGAGACAAAAAATGCCGTGTAGGCGCCGTAGTGGGTCATGACCTCGTTGAGGTAGCGGGTCATTTTTTCGGGGTCTTGCTCGCCGTTTACCACCCAGTCACGCATGAAGGTGTCGCGGGACATCATCGAAGAAATCAGGATCGGTCTGACGAGGTCCTTCTGGATTTCCGAGTAGACCGTGTCCGAGGTCAGCGGCAGTTCGGTGTTGACGATGCTGTCGCGGATGGAGGCTCGCGAAGCGTAGTAACTCAGGAAAGAGGTCGCGAGAAAGCCTGCGCCCAGCAACGCGATAAGCGTGAGGACCAACGAACGTTGCGAATACAGCGGCGAGTGAAGCGGCATGACGATTCCGTTGGCAGTAACCCGATGGCAGGCATTCTAAAGGCACTGCCGGGAAATAACTCCTCTATGTGCAGCGCGAATGATTGTCCACTCACGCCATGCAAGATGCACCCGGACCCTGTGGGAGCGAGCTTGCTCGCGATGGCGGTCTAACAGGCAAAATCAATGTTGCCAGACAGTCCGCTATCGCGAGCAAGCTCGCTCCCACAGGTTTTCGCTCTTAAGGCAGGGTTTTCAGATACGCACGCCATCCACCCAAATGGCTGATATTGGCGGCCCCCTCCAACCCGTACCCCTCACAAATAAACCCACTCTCCCAGCGCCCATCCGCCAGTTGCACCTTGCCCAGCCCCAGCGGCGCCGGAATCCCGGTCAGGAACGAACCCAACTCACTGCTCGGCAACTCCCACACCTCCACCGCAATCGCCACGCCGCCGTCCTTCACCCGCACCATCCCCGGACGAAACGGTGGGCCACCGGCCAACGCATACAGTTGATAGTCCGGCGAGCTAAGCGTCGTCTCGACCAAATGGGCTCCGCGCTTCTTCAGTTGCCAGTTCAGCGCCAACCCGTCCAGATGCGCGCCACAGACCACCAGTCGTGCGCGGTCATGGCGAGCGACAGTCGTCGGTGCAGGCTCAGCCGAGCGGGGCTGCAAAGCATCCGCCACCCCCAACAAATACTGATCGGTAAACGCCCGGCCAAACACGGTCACACCCCACGGCAAACCGTTGCCCATGAAACCGCTGGGCACAGCGACGGCCGCGTAATCGAGCAGGTTCATGAAGTTGGTGTAGTAACCCAGTTCCGAATTACGCAGGACCGGTTCGGCGTCCAGTTCCGCCGATGTGACGGGGCGGCCGATGGTAGGCGTAACGACACAATCAAGATGTTCCAGCGCCTTGTCGCACAGCGCTTTCAACGCTTGCAGTCGATATTGCGCACGGAAGGTCTGCACGCCGCTGACCGCCGACGCCTTGGCCAGCACCGCACGAATCACCGGCAACACGGCTTCGGGATTCTGCTCCATCAACTCGCCGGCCACGCTGTAGCGCTCTGCCACCCAAGGGCCTTCATAGAGCAAACGCGCCGCTTCGAGGAATGGCGACAGATTCAGTTCCACAGCGGTACCGCCCAACGTCTTGAGCCGATCGATGGCATCACCGAACAACAACGGGCCTTCAGGGCAGCCGAAGAATTCCAGGTCCTGCGCACGCGGTACGCCGAAACGGAACGGACGCGGCGTACCGAACGCCGAGCCGTCATTCCACAGCGGGTTGCTGCGGCTGTATTCATCTCGCGGGTCGTGGTGCGCGGTCAGCGCCAGCAACTGACTGGCCTCCCGGGCCGTCGCGGTGAATGTCGTCACGCAATCGAGCGTGCGACAGGCCGGCACCACACCGGCCGTGGAGATCAGCCCTTTGGTGGCTTTCAATCCGACCAGATTGTTCAACGCCGCCGGCACCCGTCCCGATCCTGCCGTGTCCGTGCCCAATGAAAAACTCGCCACGCCCAACGCCACCGCCAGCGAAGATCCAGCGCTGGAACCGCCCGACGGATACTCCGGCAATACGCTGTTCGGGCACGCGCCATAGGGCGAGCGGCTACCGTTCAACCCGGTCGCGAACTGATCAAGATTGGTCTTGCCCAGCGGAATCGCGCCCAGCGCCAGCAACTGCTCGACGATGGTCGCCGAACGCTGCGGCAAATAGGTAAACGCCGGGCACGCCGCCGTGGTCGGAATGCCCGCCAGGTCGATGTTGTCCTTGATCGCAAACGGCACGCCGTACAGCGGCAGGCTGTCGAGGTCGCGACCGTCGAGCGCGGCGAGGTACGGTTCCAGTTCCTCGTCACTGAGCAAGTGGATGAACAGGTGATAATCCGGGTTCAGCGCTGCGGCTTTGTCACGCAGGCCCAGCAGCAATTGACGGGGCGTGATGTTGCCGACGCGATAGGCGCTGCGCAGGGCGTCGAGTTGCAGATTGATATTCATGGCGTCATTCCTTTTCAAAATGGGTTCAGTCGAGTTCCAGCACCACGACGCGCTGTCCGGCGCGCACCGCCGAACCCGGTTGTACGCGGACCTCGCGCACCACGCCGGCCATGGGCGCGAGTAGCGGAATTTCCATCTTCATCGACTCCAGAATCACCAGCACATCACCGGCGGCGACCCGGCTGCCGGTCTCCACCTGGACCTGCCAGAGGTTACCGGCGATGTGGCTGTCGACGCTCATTTCATTGCTGGCGAGCGGTGCGTCTTCGGTGGCTTCGGGGGCCGGTTCCTCGCTGTCGAAATGCGCCTGGCCGCTGGCGATCCAGCGCTCGCGCTCGGCGTTGAATGCGCTTTTTTGCTGATCGCGAAACGCCGCGATGGTCTCGGCCTCTTTCGTCAGGAAGGCCTGGTAATCCGCCAGGTTCAACTGGCTGTGTTCGATGTTCAGTTCGAAGCGCCCGAGCGGGAAGTCCCGGCGGATGCGCAGCAGTTCCTCGGCGCTCACCGGGTAGAAACGGATCTGGTCGAAAAAGCGTAGCAGCCACGGTTTGCCGTCGAACGCGGCGACTTCGCGATAACGGTTCCACATCTGCAACGTGCGACCGACAAACTGATAACCGCCTGGGCCTTCCATACCGTACACGCACATGTAGGCGCCACCGATGCCCACCGAGTTTTCTGCCGTCCAGGTGCGCGCGGGGTTGTACTTGGTGGTGACCAGGCGATGGCGCGGATCGAGCGGGGTGGCGACCGGTGCGCCGAGGTAAACGTCGCCCAAGCCCATCACCAGATAGCTGGCGTCGAACACCGTGCGCTGCACTTCGTCGAGGTTCGGCAGGTCGTTGATGCGGCGGATGAACTCCAGATTGCTCGGGCACCATGGCGCGTCCTTGCGCACGGTGGTCATGTATTTCTCGATCGCCAACTGACAGGCCGGGTCGTCCCAGGACAGCGGCAAATGCACGATGCGCGACGGCACTTGCAGGTCTTTGGCGGCGCACACGGCGTCCCATTCACCGGCGACAATGCCGAGCAGATCGGCCAGCGGCAGTTGCTCGGGCTGGTAGTGCACTTGCAGCGAGCGGATGCCCGGCGTCAGGTCGATGACGCCATGCAGGGTTTTGCTTTCCAGGGCTTGCATCAGGGCGTGGGCGCGGAAGCGCAAAACAAGATCGAGTTCAGGCGCGCCGATTTCCAGCAGCAGGTGAGTATCCCCCGACAACCTCGCAACCAGCCGCGTGTCTCCCTGACCCAACTCCAACACCACCGGCGACACAACCCCCTGTAGGAGCTGGCTTGCTAGCGATGAAGTTGACGCGGTTTCTGCCAGGGCCCCATCGCCAGCAAGCCGGCTCCTACAAGGGGTATTCCATTTCAGGGCGAGGTTGCGGGCGGTTTTTAGATCGACCGGGAGGAACTGGACTTTGTCGCCGGCCTTCAGTTGCCCAAGCTGCCAAAGGTCCGCCTCGATCACCGTCACCGGGCAGACGAACCCGCCCAGGCTCGGACCATCCGGCCCCAAAATTACCGGCATGTCCCC
Organism: Pseudomonas sp. UMAB-40; assembly: GCF_900095275.1. Taxonomy (NCBI): domain Bacteria; kingdom Pseudomonadati; phylum Pseudomonadota; class Gammaproteobacteria; order Pseudomonadales; family Pseudomonadaceae; genus Pseudomonas; species Pseudomonas sp. UMAB-40. The sequence goes on along the minus strand of NZ_LT607557.1, from coordinate 205,414 downwards.
GGTGAAATCCACCGCCCCGATGGCGTACGGATTGTCATGGATGTTCGACGGATGCAGCCCTGCTTCACCCCCATCGGCCCGCACCCATTCAGGCTTCGGCCCGATCAGTCGCACGCCGGTGCGGCTGGAGTTGAAATGCACTTCCCACTGGGTCGCGAAAAAGGTGCCGATGTAGTTCTCAGTGAAATACTCCGGGGCACCGTGAGGTCCGTAGATCACCCGGATCTGCCGCACGGCTGTTAGCTCGGTGACGTGGTCCAGTTGCTGACCGACGCTGCGGTCGATCAAGGCAGGCACATGCAACACATCACCCGCCCGCAATGCACGACCACCATGCCCACCAAACTGTCCGAGGGTGAACGTACTTTTGCTGCCCAGATAATCCGGCACCTGCAGACCGCCGCGCAGGCTCAGATAGCTGCGAACGCCGGCCCCGGCAATCGTGCCGAGGCTTAACGTGGCACCGGCTGGAATCAGCAACGCGGTGTTCATCGCTACGGTTTCACCGTTCAACGTCAGTGGAATGACGGCCCCGGTGACGGCCACCACAGCCTCGCAATTGAAGCGCAGCAG
>NZ_LT607557.1:46078-204811 GCF_900095275.1 Pseudomonas sp. UMAB-40 | reverse complement strand
GATTACCGAGCCGCAACGCTCGACTGTCCATTGGCCCTGACGGCGGCACGCCCACCGCCCAGTAACCGAGACGGCCGGGATAGTCCTGAACGCTGGTCTGAGTACCGGCGCTGAGCACTTCAAAGGTGTTGGCCTGATACACCAGGCCTTCCAGGCAACGGGTCCACGGCTGGCCGCTGGCGAACGGCGCATCGAGCAGAATTTGCCGCAGGTAATCGCGGTTGGTTTCCACGCCGTACAGCAGACTGTCGCCCAGCGCCTGATGCAGGTCGGCAGCGGCCTCTTCACGGGTCGGCGCCCAGCTGATGACCTTGGCGATCATCGGATCGAAGTACGGCGGGATCTCGCAACCGGCCTCGACCCAGGTGTCGATGCGCAGGTGTTTGCCATCGGCGGCAGGGAAGTTCACGGCCGTCAGCAAGCCTGGGCTCGGCTGGAAATCACGACCCGGATCTTCGGCATACAGCCGCGCCTGAATCGCATGACCGTCGGCTTTCAAACCCTGACTCAAGTCGCTCAATGGCGGTAAATCACCGGCCGCCAGTTCCACCATCCAGCGCACCAGGTCCACGCCCCACACTTGTTCGGTGACGCCGTGTTCCACCTGCAAACGGGTGTTCACTTCGAGAAAGTAGAAGCGCTGAGCCTCGCTGTCGAAGACGAATTCCACGGTGCCGGCGCTGCGGTAATTCACCGCTTTCGCCAGTTTGATCGCTGCCGCACACAACTCATCAGCCATCCCTTCAGGCAGGTTCGGCGCCGGGGTTTCTTCGAGGACTTTCTGGTTGCGGCGCTGCACCGAGCAGTCGCGCACGCCGAGGGCGATGACTTCGCCGCGACCGTCGCCGAACACCTGGACTTCCAGATGACGAGCGCGCTGGATGTACTTCTCGATGAACACGCCAGCGTCGCTGAAATTGTTCTGGCCGAGGCGTTTGACCGCTTCGAAGGATTCGCTCAACTCGGTCGCGCTGCGGCACACGCGCATGCCGATGCCGCCACCGCCCGCGGTGCTTTTGAGCATCACCGGGTAGCCAACCTGTTCACCGGCAATCAGCGCCGCGTCGAGGCTTGCGAGCAGTTCGGTGCCTTCGAGCATCGGCACGCCGTGTTGCTTGGCCAGGGCACGCGCGGTGTGTTTGAGGCCGAACACACGCAGTTGCTCCGGCGTCGGACCGATGAAGGCGATGTCGGCGGCTTCGCAGGCTTCGGCGAACGCAGCGTTTTCCGAGAGAAAACCGTAGCCGGGGTGAATCGCCGTGGCGCCGGTGGCTTTGGCGATGGCGAGGATTTTGTCGACCGCCAGATAGGTGCCGGCGGCTGCGCCTTCACCGAGGCTATGGGCTTCATCGGCTTGCAGGATGTGCAGGCTCGCGCCATCGGCTTGGGAGTAAACGGCAACGCCCTTGACCTGCACTTCACGCAGGGTGCGCAGGATGCGGCAGGCAATGGCGCCACGGTTGGCAATCAGGACTTTTTCGAACATGGCATAGACCCCGGAGGGGATGCGGGCCGTCCCGCAGTTTTTCGATGAGCGCCGGGGTCGTCCCCGACGGCAAAATCACAACTCTTCAGAACACCACCGAACCTGTGGGAGCGGGCTTGCCCGCGATGGGGCCGGCACTTTCAACATTGATGTCGACTGACATAACGCTATCGCGGGCAAGCCCGCTCCCACAGGGTTTAGTGGTGTTTTTGAGGTTTGAGGCACTGCCCGGAACGCGCCTGGCACAAGGCGAACAACCATCTACGCAATCGCGTGAATTTCAGTTCCATACCAGCAGCTCCGCAGGGGTCGGGTTGTAGGCGTTGCACGGGTTGTTCAGTTGCGGGCAGTTGGAGATCAGCACTATCACGTCCATCTCGGCCCGCAGGTCGACGTATTTGCCCGGCGCCGAAATCCCGTCTTCAAACGTCAGCCCGCCATCCGCCGTGACCGGTACGTTCATGAAGAAGTTGATGTTCGGTCCGATGTCGCCTTTGCCCAGTCGCCCGTCGTGGACGCAGGCCCGCAGGTAGTTGTCGCGGCAGCTGTGCATGTAGCGTTTCTCCAAGGCGTAGCGCACGGTGTTGCTCTCTTGCGCGCAAGCGCCGCCGAGGGTGTCGTGGCGGCCACAGGTGTCGGCGACGATGGTCAGCATCGGCTTGCCGAGGTTGGAATAAAGCACGCTGCCGGTGCTCAGGTAGACGCTGTTCTGCCGGCGCAAAGTGCGTTGCACGTCATAGCGCTCCTTCGGATTGGCGACGCTGTAGAACAAGGTGTCGACGGCCTGATTGCCTTCCAGGTCGAGGATGCGCAGGGTCTGGCCGGCCTTGACCTCCATCAGCCACGGTTCGCCGGCCGGGATGGTGGCGCGGTACACCGCGTTTTCAGGCTGCTGGTGTTTGGTTGCGATGGCGAGTGACATGGCAGCGATCCTCAGGCGAACAAACGGTCGGTGTTGATGAAGCCGCGCTCGTTTTCCGGGCGCGAGGTGCGGCAGTGTTCGGCGACGCTGGCGTCGGCGTTCATCCAGCTGAGCTTCAGGGGTTTGGGGGCATAGTCCGGCGACGGGTCCATCGGATGTTGCAGCGCGGTGAGTACCACCAGTGTGTCCATCGGCGCGTACAACTCGATGTAGTCGCCGGCCTTCGAGTTGCCTTCGACAAAGTGGAAACGTCCGGCCTCATCGACGTTGACGCGGCTGAACAAGTTGAGGGTCATCAGCAAATCCGACAGGCCCAAGCCCCACTTGCCCAATTCCACCAACAGGTTGTCGGTGCCGTTGCGGAAGAAGCCGTTGCGCAGTTCCTGATAACGGCCGGCGCCGTATTTTTCCGCGACTTCTTCAGCGCAGAGCACACCGCCGAGGCTGTCGCTCCAGCCGCAGGTGTCGGCGGTGATGGCGGCGAGCACGCGGCCCATGTCCGAGTAGAGGCAATGGCCGCTGGTGAGCTTGGCGGTGTGTTGGCATTTGAGGCTGTCGGGCAGGTTCAGGCGTTCGGTTTTTTCATTGGCATTAAGCAGCGTCAGGCTGACGTTGGCGCCGCCGCGCAGGTCGGTCAGGCGCAGCAATTGGCCGCGTTTCAACACGAAGGAACGATGGCCTCCGCCGGGAAGCATTTCTTCGGCGAAGGGCGGGAACAGTTGAGTCGAATCAGTCATTTCAAAATTCCTCTAAGCGATACGAAGCGTGCCCGCCAGCGCTGCCGGCAAGGCATCGACGGCGGCGCGGTTGACGCGGCGGTCGCTGTTCAAAGGGATGTCGTAGGTGATGCGCGCGCCATAGGCACCGGGGGCGTGCGGGTCGACGCGGACCTTGTCGAACACCAACAAGCGCGTGCCGAGGCTGAAACCTTCGGACAGGTCATGGGTGACCATGAACACCGTCAGTTGCGTCTCGCGCCACAGCTCCAGCAGCAAGGCGTGCATGTCTTTGCGGATGCCCGGATCGAGGGCGCCGAACGGTTCGTCGAGCAGCAACACGCGGGGTTTCATGATCAGCGCCTGAGCGATGGCCAGCCGTTGTTGCATGCCGCCGGACAGCTGCGCCGGGTACTTGTCCAGCGAATGGCCGAGGCCGACTTTGTGCAGCAGCCCCGAGGCCTGTTCGCGGGCTTCTTTTTTGGCGCTGCCGAACAGGCGCCCGAGCAAGGGCGAGCGCGGTAGTTCGAGGCCGAGGGCGACATTGTCCAGCACGGTCAGGTGCGGGAACACCGAGTAACGCTGGAACACCACGCCCCGGCTCGAATCCGGTTCGCCGGCCAGCGCCTGACCGTCCAGCAGAATCTCGCCGCGACTGGCGCGTTCCTGGCCGAGCAACAGGCGCAAGAAGGTCGACTTGCCGCAACCCGACGCACCGACCAAGGTGCAGAATTCACCTTCGTTGACGTTCAGGTTCAGGCCTTCGAGGACCACTTGATCGGCGTATTGCTGCCAGACGTTTTTGACGGTGATGAAGCTCATGCGCGGGCCCCCTCATACCAGGGAAAGGCGCGTTGGGTCAGGCGTTTCAGGCCCCAATCCATGAGCCAGGCGAGGAGGGTGATCCACACCACGTAAGGCAGAATCACATCCATCGCCAGGTAACGGCGCACCAGGAAAATCCGGTAGCCGAGGCCGTCGGTAGAAGCGATGGCTTCGGCGGCGATCAGGAACAGCCACGCCGAACCGAGCATCAACCGCAGCGAGATCAGCAGGCGCGGCAAAAGTTGTGGCAGCACCACGCGCAGCATCAATGTCCAGGTCGACGCGCCGAGGGTCTGGGCCTTGATCAGCAACTCGACCGGAATTTCCCGGGCGCGCTGTTCCAGATCACGGGCCAGGCACGGGGTGATACCGATCACGATCAGCATCACTTTCGACAATTCCCCCAGCCCGAAGACGATGAACAGAATCGGCAGGATCGCCAGCGGCGGTACCATCGACAGCACCGTCAGCAACGGCGACAACGGCGCGCCGAACAGCGGCAAGGTGCCGGCGGCGATGCCCAGGCACAGCCCGGCTAGCGCACTGATGCCCAGACCGATGGCCAGGCGGCGCAGGCTTGATGCGGTGTCTTGCCACAACAGGTATTCACCGGTGCGGGTGTCGGCAGTGAACGCCAGGCGTTTCACCGCGTCGGTCATCTGCACGGCGCTCGGCAACAGCTTGTCGTTGGGGTTGTCCGTCAGCCGCTCGGCCGAGCCCATGAAGTAGGCGAACAGCACCAGAGCGAACGGCAGGATCACCAACAGCAGGCGACTCGGGCGATCCGGGTGGCGATTGATCAGGCGCATGGCCAGTCCTCCGGTTTACAGCTTGGCGTCAGCGGCCATCTGCACGTAGGTCGGGTCGAAGCGCAGCTTGAGGTTGGTCTTGTCGCCGCTGGTCACGCCATTGGCGAAGGCCATGCCGACGGCGCTGGTGTCCTTGGCGCCTTCACCCAGCAAGCCGTGCTGGAACGAAAACTCGGCGACCTTGCGCATGGTTTCCGGCAGCTGCTTGCTGGTGGAGAAGTCCAGGGCTTCCTTGGGCGTGGCGAACAATTTGGTGGTGTCGAGTTGCGACTGGAAACCGGCCAGGTCGGTGCCCGAGGCTTTGGCCATGTGTTCGAGTGCGACCTTGCTGGCGGCGTTTTTCGCGTTCATCAACTCGACCACTTCGAACCAGGCACCCGTCAGCGCTTTGCCCAGGGCCGGGTTGTCTTTGAGGGTGGCGCTGTTGACCACCATCATGTCCATGATTTCTCCGGGGATCTGGCTGGAGTTGAAGACCTCGGTCACTGCAGGCTTGGCCTTGATGTCTGAAAGCATCGGGTTCCAGGTGGTGACGGCGTTGACCTGATCGGTGTTGAAGGCGGCCGAGATGTCGGCGTCGGAAGTGTTGACCACTTTCAGGTCTTTCTCGGTGAGGTCGACCGAATCCAGCGCGCGGGCCAGCAGGTAGTGGGACACCGACAGTTCGACCAGATTGACGTCCATGCCCTTGAGGTCGGTGACTTTCTTGCCGTCGCCTTTGAGCACGATGCCGTCGTTACCATTGGAGAAGTCGCTGACGATCAGCGCGGTGCTGTCGACGCCACCGGCCGCCGGAATGGTCAGCGCGTCCATGTTGGTCATGGTGCAGCCGTCGAACTGGCCGGCGGTGTACTGGTTGATGGATTCGACGTAATCGTTGAGCTGCACCACATCGATCTTGATGCCGTACTTCTTCGCCCATTTGTCGACGATGCCTTGGCTGCCGGCGTATTCCCAGGGCCTCCAGCCGGCGTAGATGGTCCAGCAGACGCTGAAGTGGTCTTTTTGAGCAGCGTGGGACGGGAGGCTCACGAGGGCTGCGAAAGCAGCGGCGAGCAGGGCGGGTAAACGAAGCTTGAGCATGGGTGGTTCTCCAGTTGATCAAGGGCGGGCAGGAGTCAACGCGGCACCGCGAACGGTGGCTTGTCTCCCGGGCTTTTGTCCCGCCGTGTAACCTCAACTGGAGGTCGCCAACTCTCGGACCAGCCACTCGCCTTAGCGAGCCGGAACCCTAGTCAGCCATTGCAAATTGTGGTGCCGCGAACCTTGTGATGACTCCTGCACGGGTTTGCTAAAGCGAGAGCCGTGCCAAGTTGGTTTGAGGGCTCTAGGGTAGGGGATTGCGCGATGAGCGCTTGGGGCAGGGGAGGCGGTGTTGCCTTGTGATGGTGCGTGGGTGCACCGCAATGGATCGGGCTGGCCGCTGATCTGAAGGTCCGGGCCGCTCGGCACTCAGCTTGGGATTGCCAGTCAAAAGTGGTGTCAGCCGGCCTGTTCCGGTTGTGGTCTTTCAGGAGGCCGCCATGTTTCGTCGACTGTTGTTCGGTGTGGTTTTCGGTCTTGGGTTGTCCGGCTGCTATTACTACGCCGGTGGCTACGATGTTTATTCCGCGCCTTATTACTACCCCGGCTATTCACCCTATTCCTACTATTACGGACCGCGCTACTACTACGGCCCGCGCTTTTATGGCGGTTATCGCTATTACTATTGGGGTGGACACGGGCCACGTCATTACGGCGGTGGATATCGCGGTGGCCACCATTAATCAGCGGGTGAATAGATGAAAAACCTTTCATCGGCGACTTGTTTCAATCTGTTTCAGGAACGCACCAGATTTGGAAAACGATGTCTGATCTTTCGACAGTCACCGAATAATTGACTGTCGCCTGCCAGCGTCGCTGGTATGGCTCACTCGCGGTCCAGGAGGCCGCCATGCTCTGTCGAAAACAGCTCCGCCGAATTCTTCTGATTGCAGTAGTGGGATTGTCTCTTGGTGCGTGCGTGCCCTATTCCGATGGAGGAGGCAGCTACTACAGTTCCGAGGTCTATACCTCGCCAGCGCCCGCCTATTATTCCGGTGGCGGACCTTACTATTCAGGTGGCGGCGGTTATTACACGCCGCCACGCCGGTACTACGCGCCACCGGCGCGGTATTACCAGCCAACGCCGCGGTATTACCATCAGCCGCGGGTTTATCAACCGGCACCCCGTTATTACCAGTCGCAACGGGGCGAATACCGGGCCCATGGTTGGGACGGCCGTAACCGCGGCGGTTGGAGCAACGATGACCGTGGCAATGGCGGGCGCAATCACGGCGGACGAGGCGACCATAACGGTCGCGGCGATCACGATGGCCGGGGTGGCCGTCGTTAACCTGATCAGTTAGACGCACTACTGTGGGAGCGAGCCTGCTCGCGATGGTGGACTGTCAATCAACTTAATGTTGGATGACAAACCGCTATCGCGAGCAGACTCGCTCCCACATTTTTTTAGTATTCCGACAGATCCGCCAGCGGATGCCGACCTTCCCAGACCTTGTGAAAGTGCGCTTCCACCACCGCATCCGGCACCGTATTGATGTCCTGCCAATGCCAGTGCGGTTTCTGATCCTTGTCGATCAACCGTGCCCGCACCCCCTCGCTGAACTCCGGATGTCGGCAGCAGTTGAGGCTTATCGTGTATTCCATCTGGAAGACCTCGGCCAGCGACATGTGCCGGGCGCGGGCGATCTGTTCCCACACCAGATGCGCGGTCAGGGGCGAGCCTTCGGTCATGGTCTTCGCCGCTCGACTTAACAGCAGGTCCGTATGGTCACGCAGAGGGCTGATGGCTTTCCAGGCGCAACGCACATCGCTGACATCCAGCAGTTCATCGATTTGCTGGCGTCGAGGCAGCCACTGCGCGGCGGGCATTTGCGCGACGGCTTCCTGCTGCAAGGCCTTGAGCAGACTGTTGAGCTGCATTGGCGTCTGTTCCTGCCAATTCAATTGCAGTAAGCCTTCGATCAGCTCTTCTTGCTGTTCATCGAGCAGGAAACGGTCGGCCAGGTCCAGGTCGATCGCATCGCGACCGTTCATGTGTGCGCCGGTCAGCCCCAGGAACAAGCCGAGCTTGCCGGGCAGCCGTGACAGGAACCAGCTGGCGCCGACATCCGGGTACAAACCGATGCTGATTTCCGGCATCGCCAGGCGGCTGCTCGGCGTGACAATCCGGATGCTTGCCCCTTGCAGCAACCCCATGCCACCGCCCAGCACATAACCATGGCCCCAGCAGATCAGCGGTTTGGGGTAGGTGTGCAGATTGAAGTCGAGGCGATATTCCGCTGCAAAGAAGTGCGCGGCCAAGGGCGGGACTTCTCCCGGATGAGCGCGGCAGGCTTCGACCAGGCTGCGCACTTCGCCGCCGGCGCAGAAGGCTTTGGCGCCGTTACCGCGCAGCAGAACGCAGACAATTTGCGGATCTTTGGCCCAGGCGTCCATTTGATCGCGCAGGGCGCTGATCATGGGCAAGGAGAGGGCGTTGAGCGATTTTTCGGCATCCAGACTGGCAATGCCGATGCGTGCGCCGTCGGTGCCGGTGAGTTCTTCGAAGTGCAGATTCATCGTGACCTCGATAGGGAAATTGAGCGTTCAGTATGATCGCTATGTAGGAAAGTGCCGGATCTGCGTCAGATCAATTGACAAGCATGGTCAGCTTTCCTAGGGTTCGCCCCATTGTTTTTGCCGGATGTAACCATGACTGCTGATGACCGTATCAAACTCGAACCGGGCTGGAAGGAGGCGCTACGTGCCGAATTCGACCAGCCTTACATGGCAGAGTTGCGCAACTTCCTGCAACAGGAGCGCGCGGCGGGCAAGGAAATCTATCCTCCGGGACCCATGATTTTCAACGCACTTAACTCCACGCCGCTGGACAAGGTCAAGGTCGTCATCCTCGGCCAGGACCCGTATCACGGCCCGGGACAGGCCCACGGGCTGTGCTTCTCGGTGCAACCGGGCGTGCCGGCGCCGCCATCGCTGGTGAACATCTATAAAGAGTTGAAACGCGATCTGAACATCGACATTCCCAATCACGGCTACCTGCAGAGCTGGGCCGAGCAGGGCGTGTTGATGCTCAACACCACGATGACGGTGGAGCGGGCCAATGCCAATGCGCACAAAGACAAGGGCTGGCAGTTTTTCACGGATCGAATCATTGAAGTGGTCAGCCAGCAGCAACCGCATCTGGTGTTCATGCTGTGGGGCGCGCATGCACAGAGCAAACAGAAACTGATCGATGCGACCAAGCACCTGGTGCTGACGTCGGTGCATCCGTCACCGCTGTCCGCTTATCGCGGCTTTCTCGGTTGCGGGCACTTCAGCCGAACCAACAAGTTTCTGGAGCAGAACGGTGAAACGCCGATTGAGTGGCGGTTGCCGCCAGTCTAAAAGCTTCGCGGGCAAGCCTCGCTCCTACCGGACTTGCACTGGACCTGTAGGAGCGAGGCTTGCCCGCGAAGGCTCCAATTCGGTCTACCGGTCTGGTTCCGGCTCGCGATTCCAATACCTGAACAACGGTTCCGCCAAAAACAGCACAAACAACAGCCGCATCACCTGCATCGCCGTCACCAGCGGCACCGACAATTGCAGGGTCTCCGCCGTCAGGCTCATCTCAGCAATGCCGCCGGGCATCATGCCCAACGTCAGCGAACGCAAATCCAGATGCGTCAGCGCACTCAATCCCAATGCCGCCGCCGTTGCGATCAACATGGTCAACACCGTCCCGATCAAGGTCCTGCCCATAAAGGAAGGCGCCCGCCGGAAAAACTGTCGATTGAAATGACAACCCAAACCGCTGCCGATCAGCCATTGACCAATCTGACTGCCACCATTGGGCAAACCGATGTGCAAATCCCAACCAATGCTCACCGCCGCACTCACCAGCAACGGCCCGAACAGCCACGGATTGGGTTGACGAAGACGTTCCCAGAGCCAGGCCGCCAGCGCACCTGCCGGGAATAGAAGGGCCAGCCACCACCAATTGACGGTGCTTGGGTGCAAGACCGGTGCGCCGTAACCCAGCAAGTATTTGAAGGCCGCCGGCACGCACAGCACCACCACCAACACTCGCAAACTTTGCCCCGCCGCCACGCGACTGAGCACCGCGCCATTGCGTGCGCCGAGGTTGACCATCTCGCCGGAGCCGCCCGGCATGCTGGAAAAGAACGCGGTGGCGCGATCCTCCCCGGTGCGCCGCATTAACCAGACCCCGACGACGGCGGACAGGCTGGTGATCAACGCACCGAAGAAGATCAGGCCGAAGTGACTCAACACCTGCTCCATCACCACCGGAGTGAAGTGCAGGCCGATGCCGATCCCGACGACCCACTGGCCGCACTTGCGCCCGCCAAGGATTTCCGCCAATTGCCAGGGTGTCAGGCAGCGCACCAGGATGATCGCCAGCAACGAGCCGACCATCCACGGCAGCGGCCAGCCAACCAGACTGGCGAGGTAACCGCCCAGCGCGCCGACCAGCGGCGTACCCCACCAGGCTTTGAAGGGTGTTCGATCAGACATCGGCGACAACGCGCCGGGCAACCGAGCGTTTGCGCCAGATCCGCAGGATCGGCACCAGCAACATCACCGCGATCAACGCCCAGACACCCAGGGTGATCCCGCTCGACCAGAGTATTTCCAGCGAACCGTTGGAGATCGACAAGGCGCGGCGCAGATTCTGTTCCATCAAACCTCCGAGGATGAAGCCCAGCAGAACGGGCGACAGCGGAAAGTCGAGCTTGCGCAGAATGTAGCCGAAGATACCGATGCCGATCATCAGGAACAGATCGAAGGTGGTGGCATGCACCGCGAAAACGCCGATGGCGGTAATGATCGCGATCATCGGCACCAGCGCCCAGTTCGGCACGGCGAGGATGCGGGTGAAGATGCGGATCATCGGGATGTTGAGGATCACCAGCATGATGTTGGCGATGAACAACGACGCGATCAGGCCCCAGACGATGTCCGGTTGCTGTTGAAACAGCAACGGGCCCGGCGTGATGTTGTACAGCGACAGCGCGCCGATCATCACCGCCGTGGTGCCTGACCCTGGAACACCCAGTGTCAGCATCGGCACCAGCGCACCGCACGCTTCGGCACCGATGGCGGTTTCCGGGGCGGCGAGACCACGTTTGTCGCCTTGTCCGAATTTTCCGCTTGGGCCAGCGATACGTTTCTCGGTCATGTAGGCCACGGCACTGGCCAGTGTCGCACCGGCACCCGGCAGCACGCCCATGATGAACCCGAGCACACCGCAACGCATGTTCACCCAGAACACCGAAGCCGCTTCCTTGAAGTTGAACATCATGCGACCGGTGGCTTTGAACGCTTCCTGGCCCCGGTGGGTTTTTTCCAGCAGCAAGAGGATTTCGCTGATGGAGAACAGGCCCAGTACCAGCACCACAAACTGAATGCCGTCGGTCAGGTGAATGTTGTCGCCGGTAAAGCGATAGACACCGCTGTTGGCATCGATGCCGACGGTGGACAGGAACAGACCGATCAACGCCGCGATAAACGTTTTCAGCGGTCGATCGCCGGCCATGCCGCCGAGGCAGACGATTGCGAATACCATCAGCACGAAGTATTCCGCCGGACCGAAGGCAATCGCCCATTTCGCCAGGATCGGCGCGAAGATCACCATCCCGCAGGTGGCGATGAAGGCGCCGATGAATGAGCTCCAGGCCGACAGCGACAGCGCCACGCCCGCCATGCCTTGACGGGCCATCGGGTAGCCGTCGAGGGTGGTCATCACGGTGGAGGCCTCCCCTGGGATGTTCAGCAGGATCGAACTGATCCGGCCGCCGTACTCACAACCCAGGTAGACCGCTGCCAGCAGGATCAACGCCGATTCCGGCGGCAGACCGAGGGCGAAGGCGATCGGGATCAACAACGCGACGCCGTTGATCGGGCCCAGCCCCGGCAGCAGGCCGACGACGGTGCCGATCAGCGTGCCACACAGTGCGGTCACCAGGTTGTAAGGGGTCAACGCGACGCCGAAGCCGTGACTCAAATAACCAAGCGTATCCATATCAGTTCTCCAGAACGTCGAGCAGGCCCAGGGGCAGTGGCACGTCCATGACTTTGTCGAACAGCAGGTACAGCCCGATACTCATCAGGCTGATAATCACCGCGCTCGGCAACCAGCGTCCGCCGTACAGGCGGGCCATCGGAATACCAATCAGCATGCTGCTGAGGATGAAGCCCAAGGGTTCGAACAGCCCGGCGAAGATCAGGAGCAACACCACGCAAACACCGATCTTGGTCAGGGTTTCGCGATCCATCGGCGGATCTTCATCGGTGTGTTTGATCGGCGAGGGGCGATACACCATGTAAACCAGACCCAGGCCCATCAGCCCCAGCATCAGCAGGGGGAAGGCGCGTGGTCCGATTGGTTCGTAGGAAAAAGGCGCCTGGTAGGGCCAGGCCATCAGCACCAGGCTGAGACAGGCCAGCAACAGCACCGAAGCAAAAATGCGTTGTAAGAGCATGGGAAACTCCTGTGCCACGGCCCCGCAAAACGGGACCGCAGCCGCTAGACAGAGGCGATCACTGGATCAGGCCGAACTCTTTGGCCAGCACTTTGTAGTCCGCAACCTGCTTCTTCACGTAGGTGTCCAGCTCCGGGCCGGTCATGGCGAACGGGAAGAGCTCACGCTGATCGCGCAGCTTGGCGAAGTCTTCGGACGCCAGCAGTTTGTCGAAGGCCTCTTTCCACCAGGCGTAGTCTTCGTCGCTGACCTTTGGCCCGAGGTAGAAACCGCGAACCACTGGCCAGACGATGTCGTAGCCTTGCTCTTTGGCGGTCGGGATGTCTTTCATTTCCGGCTCGTCCAGACGCTTCTCGGAGAACACGGCGAGCAAGCGCATATCACCGCTCTGGATGTGCGGCATGGAGTCGGAGATGTCGGTGCTGCCGACCTGGATGTGGCCGCCGAGCAGGGCGGTGGCGATTTCACCACCACCTTCAAGGGCGACGTAACGCAGGTCGCGCGGGTTGATACCGGCGGCCTTGGCGATCAGCGCGGTCTGCATCCAGTCCTGGCTGCCGACGGTGCCGCCGGAGCCGATCACCACTTTGCTTGGATCTTTCTTCAGTGCTTGCACGAGATCGTCGAGGGACTTGTAGGGCGAATCGCTTTTCACAGCGATGGCGCCATAGCTGGTGCCGACGGCGGCCAGCCAGCGAACGTTGGTTTCATCGAAACGACCGAACTTGCCCTGGGCCAGGTTCAGCAGCGAACCGCTGGACCACGCCACCAATGTGCCGGCATCGGCCGGACGTTGAGCAACCACTGCGTTGTACGCCACCGCGCCGACACCGCCGGGCATGTAGGTCACGCGCATCGGTTTGCTCAGCAGCTTTTCGTTCACCAGCGCGCTTTGCGCCAGTTTGCAGGTCAGGTCGAAACCGCCGCCGGGCGAGGCCGGGGCAATGCATTCCGGGCGTTTTGGCTCGGCCATCAGTTGGCCGGCGAACAGCATGCAGCTGGCAGCGAGGGCGAAACGGCGCAGTGATCGATTCATTATTGTCTCCACGGGAGTTTTTGTTTTTGGGGATGTTTCAGGTGCGGCGGTTTCGCGCCGTGCAGCCGGTAGGGGCGCTGACAAGCGTGAACGAGGGGGATTGAAAAAACGGGTGGGACGGGCAAACCTGAAGCTGTCTGGCCAGCATGGTGCAGTACCTCGTTATTGTTCTTATTGGCGAAAATGCATCAAGGCATTTTTCGGGAGCTACATTTCAAAGCACGATTGGGTGGTCCGCAGTCGAAACCATCCGTGGGGCGACTCTAACGGGCCAACCTTTCACTAACCTTTCAGTTGGCTTTCACAGTTTTCAGGCTTCACAGCGGCGGATGCGGCTGTAAACTCCGCGCCAAAGAATGGCGTCGACCATCCCTGAATGAGGTAAAGATCCATGCGTGTCCTGCTCGTCGAAGACCATCTGCAGCTCGCCGAAAGTGTCGCCCAGGCGCTCAAGAGCACCGGGCTGACCGTGGATGTGCTGCACGACGGTGTGGCGGCCGACCTGGCCTTGAGCAGCGAGGAGTACGCGATGGCGATCCTCGATGTCGGCCTGCCGCGCATGGATGGTTTCGAAGTGCTGGCGCGCCTGCGGGCCCGGGGCAAAAACCTGCCGGTGCTGATGCTGACCGCACGCAGCGACGTCAAGGACCGGGTGCACGGGCTCAACCTTGGCGCCGACGATTACCTGGCCAAACCTTTCGAACTGACCGAGCTCGAAGCCCGGGTCAAAGCCCTGTTGCGGCGCAGTGTGCTGGGCGGTGAGCGTCAGCAGCGCTGCGGCGTGCTGGCCTATGACCTGGACACTCGGCGCTTCACCCTCGGTGAAGAATTACTGACCCTGACCTCGCGCGAGCAGGCGGTCCTTGAAGCATTGATCGCCCGGCCAGGTCGGGTGATGAGCAAGGAACAACTGGCCGCTCAGGTATTTGGCCTCGATGAAGAAGCCAGTCCGGATGCGATCGAAATCTACGTCCACCGTTTGCGCAAGAAGCTCGACGGCCAACCGGTCGCCATCGTGACCTTCCGCGGCCTCGGCTATTTGCTGGAAAGCCGCGATGCATAAGCCCAGCAGCCTGCGCTGGCGGTTGTTATGGAACCTCGCGCTGTTGTTGGTGGTGTTAATGCTGGCCAGTGGTTTGAGCGCGTACTGGAATGGTCGCGAAGCCGCCGACACGGCTTATGACCGGACCCTGCTGGCGTCGGCGCGGACCATCGCCGCCGGCGTGTCCCAGCGCGATGGCAGCCTCAGCGCCGACGTGCCTTACGTGGCCCTCGATACCTTCGCCTACGACAGCGCCGGGCGGATTTTCTACCTGGTCAACGACATCAATCAGAAGCTGATTTCCGGTTACGAAAACCTCCCGCCGCCGCCCCCAGGGACGCCGCGTACCGATGACTATCCGGCCCTGGCACGCTTCTATAACGCCCAATACCGTGGGCAGAACGTACGCGTGGTGAGCCTGCTCAAGCCGGTGAGCGAGCCGAACATGAACGGCATGGCGGAAATCCGTGTTGCAGAAACCGACGAGGCTCGGGTCGCGATGGCTCGCAGTCTGGCGGCGGACACGTTGCTGCGTTTGGGCATGTTGGCCATCGGCGCGTTGCTGATGGTGTGGTTTGCGGTCAGCGCGGCGTTGCGTCCGCTGGAGCGCTTGCGCACGGCGGTGGAAGAGCGTCAATCGGATGATTTGCGGCCGTTGCCACTGGTGGAAGTGCAGCATGAATTGTGGCCGCTGGTGCGCGCGCTCAATCACTTTACCGAGCGACTGCGCGGGCAGTTCGAGCGGCAGGCGCAGTTTATTGCCGATGCCGCCCATGAACTGCGCACGCCGTTGGCGGCGCTCAAGGCGCGACTCGAACTGGGCCTGCGTTCAAACGAACCGCAAACCTGGCGCAGCACCCTGGAAACCGCTGCCCAAGGCACGGATCGCCTGACGCACCTGGCCAATCAATTGCTTTCACTGGCGCGGGTCGAGAACGGGGCCCGGGCGATTGCCGAGGGCGGCGCGCAGTTGTTGGACCTGAGTCAGTTGGCGCGCGAGCTGGGCATGGCCATGGCGCCGTTGGCCCATGCCCGCGGCGTCGCTCTGGCGCTGGAGGCGGACGAGCCGGTGTGGCTGCGCGGCGAACCGACGCTGTTGAACGAACTGCTGAGTAATCTGGTGGACAACGCCCTTGCTCACACGCCGCCGGGGGGCAATGTGATTCTTCGGGTTACGGCGCCGGCGGTGCTGGAGGTCGAGGACGACGGGCCGGGGATTCCCGTTGATGAGCGCGATCGGGTGTTCGAGCGCTTTTATCGGCGCAACCAGCAAGTGGCCGGGTCCGGGCTGGGGTTGGCGATTGTCGGTGAGATTTGTCGCGCGCACCTGGCGCAGATCAGCCTGCACGATGGTGAGTCGGCGGGGTTGAAGGTGCGGGTGAGTTTTATCGCGGGGGAGTGAAACACCTTACCTGTGGCGATCCGACAAGCCCCCTCGCCACAATGATCAATAAAACATCGACCGCGATTCTTCCAGTTCCCGGCACATCGCTTCATTCTCCGGGTCGATCCCCAGTTTCTTGAACGCCGGCACGCTGAACGCATCGATACGGGCCAGCGGGTGGTCGGTGTCCTTGTGGCAATACAGGCTGGCCACCTGAACCAGGTCGACATAATCGACTCGCTCGGACTGGCGCTTGAAATCCAGGTACAACCCCGGCAACTGCACCAGCATTTCCGGAAACTCCCAGACCCGGAGCAGTTTGTCGCCGATCAAGGGATGAATGCGATCGATGACATGGTTGAGGCTGACCGGGTCAGACAGCAATTCGTAATGGTCTTCGGCGTAGGTCAGGATCGGCAGCACGCCAATCTGATGCACCAGCCCGCCAAGGGCTGCCTGATCTGGTTTGAGTTGCGTGTAACTGCGGCACAGCGCATAGCTGACGCCAGCGATTTCCAGGCTTTTACGCCAGACATCGCGCATTTTTTGAGCCACCACCTCAGAGCGGGCGTGGAAAATCTGTTCCATCACCAGGCCGATCGCCAGATTACTGCTGTAGTTGACGCCCAACCGTGTGATCGCCGTGTGCAGGTCAGTCACTTCCTGAGTCGCGCGCAGCAGCGGGCTATTGACCACTTTGATCAGGCGCGCCGACAACGCCGTATCACGGCCGATCACTTTACTCAGGGCGCTGACACTGACTTCCGGGTCTTCAGCGGCCTTGCGAATCTGCAGGGCCACTTCCGGTAACGTTGGCAGAACCAGGTCATCGTTATCGATGGCCTCAACCAAATCCTGTTGGACCTTATCCGCCAGCTCGCTCATTTCTTTTCTCTAGGGTGTTACAACAAATGCTGCGGTTAACGCTGGATTTCGCGATCGCGATCCAGTTGATAAGGCAGGTCGAGCAGGTGCAGGGCTGGCCCTTCGAGGGTGCCCAAATGAATGTCGCCACCTTCTGCTGCTTCGGCTTGGAGCACGGCCAGGAGTTCAATGTTTTGCCCGGCGTTGGCGGCCAGCACCACTTCGCCGATAGAACTGCCATGGGACGGGGAAAACAGTTGTGTGCCGGGCTCGGGCAATTCGCTGGCATCCAGTGTCAGGCGATACAAGCGACGCTTGAGTTTGCCCAGGTACTGCATGCGCGCGACGATTTCCTGGCCGGTGTAGCAACCCTTTTTGAAGCTCACGCCACCGACGGCTTGCAGGTTGAGCATCTGCGGGATGAACAGCTCGCGGGTGCTCGGCATGACCTGGCCGATCCCTGCGCGGATCTGGCCCAGCAGCCATTGATTCAGAGAGCCTTCGGTCAACAGGGCGGACAGCTTGCCTTTGGTGACGTCGGCCTGATCGGCAGCGACCCACAGTTCAGCGCGGCCCGGCGAGACACGAATGGCGATCAGACCTTCATGACGCACGACGCTGTCGGTGTCTGCCGGCAGCTCAAGACCCAGGCTGCTCAGTGCGGCATCGCCATGATCGAGGCCGAAGCGGACCCAAGCGGCGCTTTCATCGGTCAGTTTGGATTTGGAGAACACAGCGTACTTTTTCAGGTCCGCCAACTGTGGCTCGAGCAGTTCGGTGGCCATCGCCATCAGCACGCCGTCACCTTCCAGCACGATGCGGAAACTCGATTGCATCCGGCCTTTCTGCGTGCAGCGGGCGCCAAGACTGGCCTGGGTATCGCTCAGATAATTGAGGTTGCAGGTCAATTGGCCTTGCAGGAATTTGCTGGCGTCCGCGCCGCGGACTGCAAGAACGCCTTCATGGGACAGGGTGCAGAAAAAAGCAGAATCGGCCATGGGTCATCGCAGGGTAAAGAGTCTGGGGGACATCATAAGGGGGCGCTCTCGAAATGGGTAGTTCACAAAGGATCGATGGCGCCCGACCAAAGCCGAGTGTTCGACCGGGCCTGGGCCTGTATACTTGCCGCCTATTTGAGGAGCGCTCCATGGTCGAAGATGTTGAACTGAATCGCCTCTATTGGCACAGCCGCCGCGGCATGCTCGAGCTTGACGTATTGCTGGTGCCGTTCGTGAAGGAAGTCTACCCGCACCTCAACGACGTCGACCGCGATTGCTACCGCAAGCTGCTAGAATGCGAAGATCAGGACATGTTCGGCTGGTTCATGGAACGCGCCGAATCGGAAGATCCGGAGCTTCAGCGCATGGTCCGCATGATCCTGGATCGTGTCCAGCCCAAGTAACGCGTTCGAATGCCGCTGGCATGCCTCGCGGCAGTTGCTGGCGGCGTATCTTGTGGCCCAGCTGTTCGCGCTGGGCTCTTTGTTTGTTCTTTCCATACCGCTCTGGGCCAGTCTGCTCGGTATAACGCTGTGTGTGGTTCATGGCGTCTGGCTGCTGCCGCGCCAGATTTTGCTGACACATACACAGGCATTTCGCGGCTTGCGTCGCGATGCCGATGGCTGGCAGTTGTGGAATCAGGCTTCAGGTTGGCAGCCCGTGCAACTGCGACCGGACAGCCTGGCGTTGCCAATGATGGTGGTCCTGCGTTTTCGACTGCGAGACGAACGACGGGTTAGATCGATCTGCGTTCCCCGCGATTCGCAGGCGGCGGATGTGCACCGACGCCTGCGGGTTCGGCTCACATTCAGTCGACGTAGGTGGGCGGCACCAGAATAGTGTCCAGTGCGACGGGCAGCATGTTCGGGTAGTCGAGGGTGTAATGCAGGCCACGACTTTCCTTGCGCTCCATGGCTGACCGGATCATCAGCTCCGCCACCTGGGCCAGGTTGCGCAACTCGATCAAGTCCCGACTGACCTTATAGTTGCTGTAGAACTCGTCGATCTCGTCCAGCAACAACCGCACGCGATGCTGCGCGCGTTGCAAGCGCTTGTTGGTGCGCACGATGCCCACGTAGTCCCACATGAATCGCCGCAGTTCATCCCAGTTGTGCGCAATGATCACGTCTTCGTCGGAATCGGTGACCTGACTGGCATCCCAGACGGGCAGGGCGATCGGAATCGAAACCTGCGGCAACTGTTCCAGAATGTCCGCCGCTGCCGAACGGGCGTAGACGAAACACTCCAGCAGCGAGTTGCTGGCCATGCGGTTGGCGCCGTGCAGGCCAGTGAAACTGGTTTCGCCAATCGCATACAACCCCGGCACGTCGGTGCGACCATTCTGATCGACCATCACGCCGCCGCAGGTATAGTGCGCCGCCGGAACCACGGGAATCGGTTGCTTGGTGATGTCGATGGAGAACTCAAGGCAGCGTTCATACACCGTCGGGAAGTGGGTCTTGATGAACGCTTCGGGCTTGTGGCTGATGTCCAGATAGACGCAGTCGACACCCAGGCGCTTCATCTCATGGTCGATAGCGCGGGCGACGATGTCCCGGGGCGCGAGTTCGGCACGCGGGTCGAAACGCTGCATGAAACGTTCGCCGTTGGGCAGCTTCAGGTGCGCCCCTTCGCCGCGCAGGGCTTCAGTGATCAGGAAACTCTTGGCTTGCGGGTGATAAAGGCAGGTCGGGTGGAACTGGTTGAACTCCAGGTTGGCCACCCGGCAGCCGGAACGCCACGCCATGGCGATACCATCACCGCAGGCGCCGTCGGGGTTGCTGGTATAGAGGTAGACCTTGGCTGCGCCGCCGGATGCCAGGATCACGAATCGTGCGCCGTAGGTGTCGACTTCGCCGGTGCCGCGATTCAGCACGTAAGCGCCCAGGCAGCGATCGCCTTCGAGACCGAGGCGCTTTTCGGTGATCAGGTCGATCGCGACCCGCTGCTCCAGCAATTCGATATTGGGTCTCAGTCTGGCCTGGGCGAGCAGGGTTCTGAAAATCGCCGCGCCTGTGGCATCGGCCGCATGAATGATGCGCCGATGACTGTGACCGCCTTCGCGGGTGAGGTGAAACTCAAATCCACCGTCTTCAGTGCCGGATTGTTCATCGCGGGTAAACGGCACGCCTTGGTCGATCAGCCATTGGATGGCTTCTTTACTGTGCTCGACGGTAAAGCGCACGGCGTCTTCGTGGCAGAGGCCACCGCCGGCATTGAGGGTGTCATCGACGTGGGATTCGACAGTATCGGTGTCATCCAGAACGGCTGCGACGCCGCCCTGGGCCCAGAAAGTCGAGCCGTTGGCGAGGTCGCCTTTGCTCAGTACGGCGATGCGCAAATGATCGGGCAAGGTCAGCGCAAGGCTCAAACCGGCAGCGCCGCTGCCAATGACCAGAACATCGTGTTGAAACTGTTGGCTCATTTCAGGATTCCGCTCAAAGCGACCCGGGTTGGGGTTGGCGCAAGACTCCTGGAACGGCGAGTCAAGGCAGCCACACAGCCCACTAGTATATAGAGGGGGGGAGCGGCACAATACCCGAGCGCATATGGCATTGTGAAACTACTGTGACGGAAAATACCTGACGCTTCGTCGGATGGTTTTTCGGCCGGTTCGGCGACAAGGGGACTGTATCAACGATTTAACAGTCTTTTTCTGTTCAGGGTTGCACTATGTCGCTTTCGCCCGTCTATAAATATTTGGAACTTTTGCCAAAGGCTCAAGATCAATAGACGGTGCCTGAAAAGAAGGACGTGTCGGTTTCAGGGTGGGACTTGTGGTTTGGTCCTGGCCAGTGATTCCGATGACAAGATTATTCGCGCAGCCGGGTCATGCCGAGCTGCGCTTTTCGTGCGTGCCAAATCAGAGCCCGCAGGAAACTTGCTTGGAGGGGGAGAACTTTTGCGAAAAGCCCGAGTCTATGTTTGCAAGTCTGGTCGTTTAGTTATGCAAGCTTCCTCCGAGCTTATCGAGGAGTGTTCATGCTAACCCAGGAAGAGGATCAGCAGCTCGTCGAGCGCGTTCAACGCGGCGACAAGCGAGCTTTCGATCTGCTAGTGCTGAAATACCAGCACAAAATTCTCGGGTTGATCGTGCGTTTCGTGCACGACACCCATGAAGCCCAGGATGTGGCACAGGAAGCCTTTATCAAGGCCTACCGCGCACTTGGAAACTTTCGCGGAGATAGCGCGTTTTATACGTGGCTTTACCGCATCGCCATCAACACGGCGAAGAATTATCTGGTTTCACGCGGCCGTCGGCCGCCGGATAGCGATGTCAGTTCCGAAGATGCAGAGTTCTACGATGGCGATCATGGCCTCAAGGATCTCGAGTCGCCAGAGCGTGCATTGCTGCGGGATGAGATCGAAGGCACCGTCCATCGAACCATTCAGCAACTGCCAGAAGATTTGCGTACAGCTTTAACTTTACGTGAATTCGATGGTCTGAGTTACGAGGACATTGCGGCGGTCATGCAATGTCCGGTGGGTACCGTGCGATCTCGGATTTTCCGCGCTCGGGAGGCCATCGATAAAGCCCTGCAGCCGTTGTTGCAGGAAAACTGAGACAGCGGCGATAGCCAAGAGAGGAACGCCATGAGTCGTGAAGCCCTGCAGGAATCGCTGTCCGCAGTGATGGATAACGAAGCGGACGAACTGGAATTGCGTCGGGTATTAAATGCCTTTGACGATGTTGAAACCCGTGAAACCTGGGCTCGTTATCAAATCGCTCGGGCAGTTATGCACAAGGATCTGCTGCTTCCACGTCTGGACATCGCCGCGGCAGTGTCTGCTGCTTTGGCCGACGAAGCCGTACCGGCAAAAGCCTCCCGTGGTCCATGGCGCAGCCTGGGTCGACTGGCTGTCGCTGCTTCGGTGACCGTTGCCGTACTGGCAGGTGTGCGTTTGTACAACCAGGACGAGATCGCGGGTGTCGAACTTGCTCAGCAATCCAGTCAACCGGGTCTTGCCGTTCCTCAGGTCAAGGGTCCAGCTGTATTGGCAGGCTACAATGAGAGTTCGGAAGCCACTGGCCCTATGGCCAACGGCGTATTGCAAGGTCAACCAGGCTGGCACGATCAGCGTCTGCCAGGCTACTTGCGCCAACATGCTCAACAGGCTGCACTGAAAGGTACTGAGAGCGCTCTGCCTTACGCTCGTGCAGCAAGCCTGGAAAACCGTTAAGGAGGATCATGCGCGCCATACCTCTACTTTCGCTTCTGCTCAGTGGCTGGTTCATTGTTCCAGCCCATGCCGATGAAGCCCAGGACTGGTTGACCCGTCTTGGTCAGGCCGAGCAACAGCAAAGCTTTAACGGCACATTCGTTTACGAGCGTAACGGTAGTTTTTCTACCCATAACATCTGGCACCGTGTCCAGGATGGCAAGGTCCGTGAGCGTTTACTCCAGCTCGACGGCTCAGCACAGGAAGTCGTGCGCATTGATGGGCATACTCAATGCGTCAGCGGCATCCTGATAGCAGGGCTTGGGGACTCTCCCAGCTCCGCTGCTCGTGCACTCGATCCACAAAAGTTGAAGAATTGGTATGAGCTTGCCGTCATTGGCAAGTCGCGTGTGGCTGGGCGTGCGGCAGTGATTGTTTCATTGAAGCCACGTGATCAGCATCGCTACGGTTTTGAGCTTCACCTTGATAAGGAAACCGGCTTGCCGTTGAAGTCATTGCTACTGAATGACAAAGGGCAGTTGCTGGAACGTTTCCAGTTCACCCAACTGGATACCGACAACGTGCCGTCTGACCGCGACTTGCAGGCAGGCGAGGATTGCAAGGCAGTCAACCTCGACAGTGACAAGGCCTCCGCCGTCAAGGCCACCCAGGTCTGGCATTCGGACTGGCTCCCGCCCGGTTTCGAGTTGACCAGCAGCAGCGCCCGCAAAGATCCAGAGACCAAAACCCAGGTCAACAGTCTGATGTACGACGATGGTCTGGCGCGGTTTTCGGTATTCCTTGAACCGTTGAACGGTGCCACCGTTACCGACACCCGCACCCAGTTAGGCCCAACCGTTGCTGTTTCTCGACGCTTGACGACCCCTCAAGGCGAGATGATGGTGACCGTGGTCGGTGAGATTCCGATAGGTACTGCTGAACGGATTGCGCTGTCCATGCGCTCCGATGCCACTGCAACCAAGTAGTGAGCTGATATAGAAATGTTTGGTGAGCATTTCAATTTGCAAACAAACCTGAATTTTTCTATAGGTCAGAGCCTCACGGCTCTGGCCTTGTTTTGTTGTTCCCGGAACAAAAATACCGGCGTATCTTTCCCGGTGTTCCTTGCTCCATATCGCTTAACCATGCTCGTCGTAACGGGAGCCGTATGTCGATACCACGTTTGAAGTCTTATCTTTCCATTGTTGCCACCGTGCTGGTACTCGGTCAGGCGGTCGCTGCTCAAGCAGTCGAACTGCCTGATTTCACCCAGCTGGTCGAGCAGGCCTCGCCCGCGGTGGTGAACATCAGTACCACGCAAAAGCTGCCGGACCGCAGGGTGTCCGACCAGATGCCCGACCTTGAAGGCTTGCCGCCAGCGCTGCGCGAATTCTTCGAGCGCGGCATGCCACAGCCACGCTCGCCTCGCGGTGATCGCCAGCGTGAAGCGCAGTCCCTGGGCTCGGGCTTTATCATCTCGCCCGACGGCTACATCCTGACCAACAACCACGTGATCGCCGATGCCGACGAAATTCTCGTTCGTCTCTCCGACCGCAGTGAGTTGAAAGCCAAGCTGGTAGGCACCGACCCACGTTCCGACGTGGCGCTGCTGAAAATCGAAGGCAAGGATCTGCCAGTCCTGAAACTGGGTAAATCCCAGGACCTGAAGGCTGGCCAATGGGTCGTAGCGATCGGCTCGCCGTTCGGCTTCGACCACACCGTGACCCAGGGCATCGTCAGCGCTGTCGGTCGTAGCCTGCCAAACGAAAACTATGTGCCGTTCATCCAGACCGACGTGCCCATCAACCCGGGTAACTCAGGTGGTCCGCTGTTCAACCTGGCCGGTGAAGTGGTTGGGATCAACTCACAGATCTACACCCGTTCCGGCGGCTTCATGGGCGTGTCGTTCGCGATCCCTATTGATGTGGCAATGGACGTTTCCAATCAGCTGAAAAGTGGCGGCAAAGTCAGCCGTGGCTGGTTGGGTGTCGTGATCCAGGAGGTGAACAAGGATCTGGCCGAGTCGTTCGGTCTTGAGAAGCCGGCCGGTGCGCTGGTAGCCCAGATCCAGGAAGATGGCCCGGCTGCCAAGGGTGATCTGCAAGTCGGCGACGTGATCCTGAGCATGAATGGTCAACCGATCGTCATGTCTGCCGATCTGCCGCACCTGGTGGGTGCGCTGAAAGAAGGCGCGAAGGCCAATCTTGAAGTGATTCGCGACGGCAAGCGCAAGAATGTCGAGCTGACGGTTGGTGCGATCCCTGACGAAGGTAAAGAGCTGGGCTCGAAACTCAAGTCTGGCGTTGAAACCAATAGCAATCGTCTGGGTGTTGCCGTCGCTGACCTGACCGCTGAGCAGAAGAAAACCTACGACCTCAAAGGTGGTGTGGTGATCAAGGAAGTTCAGGACGGTCCTGCATCGCTCATCGGCTTGCAGCCAAATGATGTGATCACTCACCTGAACAACCAAGCGATCAACGATAGCAAGGAGTTCGCTGAAATCGCCAAGGCACTGCCGAAGAATCGTTCGGTGTCCATGCGGGTTCTGCGTCAAGGTCGTGCCAGCTTCATCACCTTCAAACTGGCTGAATAAACCGGTTGTCGGCTGAATGAAAAACCGCCTCGAAAGAGGCGGTTTTTTTGTGTCTGCGTTTTATGTTCCTGCAGGTCAGCCCATCATGTCCTTGACCATACGTTCCTGCTCCATCAACTCACGTTGCCGGGCGTCGATACGCGACGACAACGGGAAGTTGGTGCCGGCCTTGCGCTTGGCGAAGTCCAGTTGCTGAATGGCCTGGCGATAGTCGCCCACCAGGGCGAAGTACTCTGCGCGAGCCTGATGCAGACCGATGATGTTGCCTGACAGGCCGCGAGTCTCGGCCACCTGATACCACACGTCCGGATCGTCCGGGCGCGACTTGAGCAACCCTTCAAGCGCCTTTTCAGCATCGGCGGCGCGGTTTTGTTTCAGCAACAGATCGACACGCACCTGATTCAACGGATAGTTGCCAGGGTACTGAGTGAGCATCCGGTCAACCCGTGTTTGAGCATCGGGCAGACGATTGTTGGTGATGTCCAGATCGACCTGCGCCAGGTTGTAGATGATCTCGTTCGGTGAATTGGCCAGCAGCAGCTTGAGGTTCTCGCGAGCTTCATTCAATTGGCCACCCTTGATCTGGGCGATTGCCAGGCCATAACGGGCGACGTCATTTTTCGGGTTCTCGTCGAGCTGCGCGCGGAAGCGCTTGGCGCCCAGGCCTGGGGTTTCTTCGTAAACCAGCTGAACGCGCGCACGAATCAGCTGATAACGCATGGTGTCTTCGATACCACCCGCTTTGGCCTGTTCGGCGCGGTTGCGGGTGTCGGCGATCCGCGATTCGGTCACCGGGTGAGTCAGCAGGAATTCTGGCGGCTTGGCGTCAAAGCGGTATTGACGCATCAACCGCTCGAACATGGTCGGCATTGACCGCGGGTCATATCCGGCCTTTTCCAGGTTGAGGATGCCGATGCGGTCGGCTTCCTGTTCGTTCTGGCGCGAGAAGCGTCGTTGCTCCTGAATCGCCGCCGCCTGAGTACCCGCAATCGCCGCGATCCCGGCGTCACCGGCACCGGCAGCCGCAATGACGATACCGGCCAGCAGAGCCGCCATCATCGGCACTTGCATGCGCTGTTGGGCTTCCACGCCTCGGGCAAAGTGGCGTTGCGACAAGTGAGCCAGTTCGTGTGCCAGTACTGACGCGTATTCGCCCTCAGTCTGCGCATTGAGGAACAGACCGCCGTTGACCCCGACAATCCCACCCGGCGCTGCAAAGGCGTTGAGTTGCGGGCTGTTGATCAGGATGAACTCCAGGCGCCGGTCATTGACCTGGCTGGTTTCCACCAGGCGGTAAACGCTGGATTCGACGTAATCCTTGAGCTGCGGATCGTTGAGCTGTGAGACCTGGCTGCGCAACAGCGCCAGCCACGCACGGCCCAGTTGGTATTCCTGTTGCGGCGAGACAATGGCAGAACTGGCGTCGCCGAGTGACGGCAGGTCGTCGGCGAAGCCCGGTGAGGCGAGCAGGCAAGCGAGCGTCAGCAGGGTAGGGCGCAAAAAAGTCATGCACAAAGCCTTAGTCGACAAAGACCTTACTGTAGCCGGACACTTGGCTTGGGACCAGATATTCTAGGCAACTCCACCACCTGACCCGGAGCGATGTAATGACCGACGCTGTAGCCCATGACGCCGAACTGGACGCCAGTGGCCTGAATTGCCCCTTGCCGTTGCTCAAGGCCAAGCTGGAGCTGAATCGACTGGCCAGTGGCGCGGTGCTCAAGGTCATCGCCACCGATGCGGGTTCCCAGCGCGACTTCCGCACCTTTGCCCGATTGGCCGGTCATACGCTGCTTCGCGAAGAAGATGAGGCGGGTGTTTACCGCTACTGGTTGAAAAAAGCCTGAAACCTGCTGCGTTCATTTCTAAGGATTTTTGATGTTCAAGGTGTTACGCGACTGGATTCAGCGCTACTTTTCCGATGAAGAAGCCGTGGTGCTGGCCGTGCTGCTGTTTCTGGCCTTTACCGCCGTGCTCACGTTGGGCGGCATGCTCGCGCCAGTACTGGCCGGGATGGTGCTGGCGTATCTGATGCAAGGCCTGGTCGTTACCCTCGAACGCCTGCGCATGCCCGGCGGGGTGGCGGTGGGGCTGGTTTTCGCCTTGTTCATGGGCGTTTTGCTGGTGTTCATTATTGTCGTGGTGCCGTTGCTCTGGCATCAGCTGATCACGCTGTTCAATGAGCTACCCGGCATGCTCGCCAAGTGGCAATCGCTGCTGTTGTTGCTGCCCGAACGCTATCCGCATCTGGTATCGGACGAGCAGGTGCTGCAGGCCATCGAAGTGGCGCGGGGCGAGATCGGCAAGTTCGGTCAGTGGGCGTTGACGTTCTCGCTGTCGAGCCTGCCGTTGCTGGTGAACATCATGATCTACCTCGTACTGGTACCGATCCTGGTGTTCTTCTTTCTCAAGGACCGGGAAATGATCGGCCAGTGGGTACGCGGCTACCTGCCGCGTGAACGGGCATTGATCACGCGTGTAGCCCATGAAATGAACCGGCAGATTGCCAACTACATTCGCGGCAAGGTCATTGAGATTTTCATTTGCGGCGGTGTGACCTACATCGGTTTCGTCGTGCTGGGGCTCAACTACGCAGCGCTGCTGGCATTGCTGGTGGGGGTGTCGGTGGTGGTGCCTTACGTCGGCGCAGTGGTGGTGACGGTGCCGGTCATGCTGATTGCGCTGTTCCAATGGGGCTGGAGCGATCAGTTCATTTACCTGATGGCGGTCTACGGGATTATCCAGACGCTGGACGGGAATGTGCTGGTGCCGCTGCTGTTTTCGGAGGCGGTGAATTTGCATCCGGTAGCGATTATCTGCGCGGTGTTGTTGTTTGGCGGGTTGTGGGGATTCTGGGGGGTGTTCTTTGCGATTCCGCTGGCGACGCTGTTCAAGGCTGTGCTGGATGCCTGGCCGCGGAAGGAGCCGGTGGTGGCGCCGCTGCTTTAACGGATAACCCTGATTTTTCAGTGAAGCTAAGGGCTTCATCGCGGGCAAGCCCGCTCCCACAGGGACTGCATCAATCCTGTGGGAGCAGGCTTGCCCGCGATGGCGTCAGTACTGACGCCAACACTATCAGGCCTTGTTCAACGCCTGTGCAGCCGCCAACACCGCATCCACATGCCCCGGCACCTTCACACCGCGCCATTCCTGACGCAGCACTCCGTCCTTATCAATCAGGAACGTGCTGCGATCAACGCCCATGTATTCCTTGCCATACAGCTTCTTAAGCTTGATCACATCGAACAACTGGCACAGCGCTTCTTCCTTGTCGCTGATCAGCTCGAAGGTGAACGCTTGCTTGGCCTTGAAGTTCTCGTGGGATTTCAGGCTGTCGCGTGAAACGCCAAACACTTCAGTGTTAGCTGCCTTAAAGGCATCAAGCTGATCGCGAAAGCCCTGGCCCTGAGTGGTGCAGCCCGGCGTGCTGTCCTTCGGATAGAAGTAGATCACCACTTGCTTGCCTTTAAGGCCCGCGAGGCTGACGGTCTGTCCATTGGTGGCGGGTGCTTCGAAGTCGGCAACCGGTTGGTCGATGGCAACGGCCATGAAAGCTTCCTTACATTGGGTTTTGTGGGCGCCACGGTTCGATCAGTGCATCCAGATTCAGCGCGTCGGCGAAATCCAGGAACTGATCACGCAACCAGCTGATCTGCACGCCGGCCGGCAAGGTGACGGTAAACGTGGCGTTGAGCATGGTGCCGCCGGTTTGCGGCGCCTGATACGTGTCGCAGGTCAGGTTTTCCAGCTCGACGTTGTGGTCCATGAAAAACTGGCACAGCTCGTTGATGATGTCCGAGCGATAGGCCGAGCTGACATAAGCGACGTAAGGCAAAGCCTGAGGACGATTCTCCAGCGCCGCGCTGCGCACCACGTTAACGGTGAATGCGTGCTTCTTGGCGAGGCCCGACAGGCTGCCTTCCAGGCGGGCCAGGGCGTCCCAACTGCCGGAGATCTCGAGGATCAACGCGCTGCACTCGCCATGACGGGTCAGGCGAGAAGTGACCACGGCGCAGCGGTTTTCATGGCTGGCGCGGCACAGGACGTTAGTCAGCTCCATGGGGTTGGCGCCGAGGGCACTGATGACAAGGAATTGTTCGCGAACTGTGGGGGTGGACATGCAGCATTCCTAAAGCGATGAGCGGTCGATACTTTTACGGGCTTTTACTACCGGGGGCGAGCCTGCGGATGCGAATTCAGAAAACCCGGGCCGAAGGTTGCAACGTGCTCCATCAAGGCAGGAGCGAGGGGTGGCAACGCTGGTTCGGGGCTTGTGATGCCGAAAATGGAGGCTGAAACCCGAGGTGCGAGCTTATCAGTACCGATCAAAGTCTGAAGGGTAGCGAAAAGCAGCGCCAAGGGGAATGGCAGCAGCGCAGTACTTTGCTTGTACAAGCATCTTGGCGCCAGTACCATTACCGCTCTCTTTTTCCGGCAGGAGCGGTTGCATGATTGCGGGCAGTATGGTGGCACTGGTCACACCCATGGATGCACAAGGTCGTCTCGACTGGGACAGCCTGAGCAAACTGGTGGACTTTCACCTGCAGAACGGCACCCACGCGATCGTGGCCGTCGGCACTACAGGTGAATCGGCCACCCTTGACGTGAACGAGCACATCGAAGTGATTCGTTACGTGGTGAAGCAGGTGGCAGGGCGCATTCCGGTGATCGCCGGTACCGGCGCCAACTCGACGCGCGAAGCGATCGAGCTGACCACCAATGCGAAGACCGCCGGCGCCGATGCTTGCCTGCTGGTGACGCCGTACTACAACAAGCCGACCCAGGAAGGCTTGTACCAGCACTTCAAGGCCATCGCCGAAGCCGTCGACATTCCGCAGATCCTGTACAACGTGCCGGGCCGTACCGCCTGCGACATGCTGACCGAAACCGTGATCCGCCTGTCGACGGTGAAAAACATCATCGGCATCAAGGAAGCCACCGGCGACCTGGCCCGCGCCAAAGCCATCATCGACGGCGTCAGCAAAGACTTCCTGGTGCTGTCCGGTGACGACGCCACCGCAGTCGAGCTGATCCTGCTCGGCGGCAAAGGCAACATCTCGGTCACCGCCAACGTCGCCCCGCGCGACATGAGCGACCTGTGCAACGCTGCCCTGAAAGGCGACGCCGTCACGGCCCGCGCGATTCACGAAAAGCTGATGCCGCTCAATAAAACCCTGTTTATCGAATCCAACCCTATCCCCGTGAAATGGGCGCTGCATGAAATGGGCTTGATGCCGGACGGTATCCGTCTGCCGCTCACCTGGCTCAGCGCTGCCTGTCACGAACCGCTGCGGCAGGCCATGCGCCAGTCCGGCGTACTGGTTTAATTGAGGAAGCACTACGCATGAAGCGATTGGCCGGACTTTCCGCACTTGCCTTGATTATCTCCAGCACCAGTGGCTGTGGATGGGTCTGGGGCCCGGAAGGTTATTTCCGTGACCGTGGTAGCGATTACCTGGAAGCGCAACAGACTGCACCTATGCAATTGCCAACGGATGTCAGCACCGCCAAGCGTCTGGATCCGCTGCTGCCGATCCCGCGCAACGTGGCTGATGACACCGCCAAAGGCGAATACATCGTGCCGCGTCCGCAGCCACTGTCGGCCTCGGCTGACGCCAGTGCCTACTCGCTGCAGAAGAGCGGTGATTCGCGTTCGATCCTGGCCCAGAATCCACCTGCCGAAGCCTGGCCAGTGGCTGTACAGTTCTTCCAGGACAACGGTTTCCGCCTGGACGAACAGAAGCCGCAAACCGGTGAATTCACCACCACCTGGCAGCGTTCCGACGAACTGTCGGCAGCGATGGCCAAGCGCCTGAGCGCCGCCGGCGTCAGCACCGACAGCGAAACCCGCGTTCGAGTGCGTATCGAGCCGGGCGTTCAGCGCAACACCAGCGAAATCTACGTGGTCAGCGCCGAGCGTCCTGCCGGCAGCACCGCCGACGTGGCCTTCACCAACCGTTCGGTCAACACTGGCCTGGACGCGGCACTGGTCGACGACATGCTCGCGAGCATGAGCCGCATCTCGGAGAAGGGCGGTTCGGTCTCCATGCTGGCTTCGCGTGATTTCGATACGCCGAGTCGCGTCAGCCTGAGCGAAGACGGCAGCGGCAACCCGGTTCTGAACGTCGGCAATGACCTGGATCGTGCCTGGTCGAGCGTCGGTCGTGCGCTGGAACAGGGCGAATGGCGCGTTGAAGACATCAACCGCAGCCTGGGCCTGTACTACATCAACCTCTCCGAAAAAGCCGAGAAGAAAGACGAGAAGCCTGGCTTCTTCAGCAGCCTGTTCGGCAGCGCGCCGAGCAAGGAAGAAGTTGAAGCCCGTGCCGAGCGTTATCAGGTTCGCCTGAGCAAGGTGGGCGACAACGTCCAGGTCACCGTCGAGAAAAACATCAACACCGTGGCGCCGGCAGAAGTGGCGCGCAAAGTGTTGAGCGTGATTCAGGACAACCTGGGCTGATCACATGCGTTTTGCCGTTCTCGGCAGCGGTAGCCAAGGGAACGGCACGCTGATAGCCAGCGCTGACACGTATGTGCTGGTGGATTGTGGTTTCTCCCTGCGGGAAACCGAAAAACGCCTGCTGCGCCTGGGTGTAAATCCGGCGCAGTTGAGCGCGATACTCGTGACCCACGAACATGCCGACCACGTGCATGGCGTGGGTTTGCTGTCTCGGCGCTACAATCTGCCTGTCTACCTCAGTCGCGGCACCCTGCGCGGGATGCGCAAACCGATTGAACCCGCGGGCTTCCTGGCCGGCGGCGAGCAACTGCAAGTTGGCGCCCTGAACATCGAAGTCATTGCCGTGGCCCACGATGCACAGGAACCGACGCAATACGTCTTCAATGACGGTGAGCGGCGCTTCGGCCTGCTGACCGACCTGGGCTCGTATTGCAACAAGGTGCTGGACGGCTATCGGGACCTCGATGCGTTGATGATCGAGTCCAACCATTGCCGTGACATGCTGGCTCGCGGTCACTACCCGTACTTCCTGAAGCAGCGGGTGGGCGGTGAACTGGGACATTTGAACAACCACCAGGCGGCATTCCTGGTGTCTGAGTTGGGCTGGCAAGGCCTGCAACACCTGGTCCTGGCCCATCTGAGCAGCAAGAACAACCTGCCGCAGCTGGCCCGGCAATGTTTTGTCGACACCCTCGGGTGCGACCCGGACTGGCTGCAACTGGCCGATCAAGATTCAGGGCTCGACTGGCGACACATCGCCTAGCCCACCTACTTAGCAAGCGGAGCCCATCATGGAAAAACGTGAAGAACTCTACCGCGGCAAAGCCAAATCGGTTTACAAGACCGACGACGCTGACCGCTTGATCCTGCTGTTTCGCAACGACACCTCGGCGTTCGACGGCAAGCGCATCGAGCAGCTCGACCGCAAAGGCATGGTGAACAACAAGTTCAACGCCTTCATCATGCAGAAACTCGAAGCCGCCGGCGTGCCGACCCAGTTCGACAAACTGCTGGGCGACAACGAATGCCTGGTGAAGAAGCTCGACATGATCCCGGTCGAGTGCGTCGTGCGTAACTACGCCGCCGGCAGCCTGGTCAAGCGCCTGGGCGTCGAAGAAGGCATGAAGCTCAACCCTTACACCTTCGAACTGTTCCTGAAGGACGACGCCAAGGGCGACCCGTTCATCAACGAATCCCACGTCGTGGCCTTCGGTTGGGGCACCGCTGAACAACTGGTTCGCATGAAAGAACTGTCGCTCAAGGTCAACGAAGTCCTGAGCAAACTGTTCGACGACGCCGGCTTGCTGCTGGTCGACTTCAAACTCGAATTCGGCGTGTTCTCCGACGGCTCCATCGTCCTGGGCGACGAATTCAGCCCGGACGGCTGCCGCCTGTGGGACAAGGCCACCGGCAAGAAAATGGACAAAGACCGCTTCCGCCAGGGCCTCGGTGACGTCATCGAAGCCTACGAAGAAGTCGCCAATCGTCTGGGCGTACCGCTTTAATCGACGCAAGCATCTGATAGCACAGAAATATTTCGCTTAGGGGGTTCGCTTCCGGCGAAAGTGTTGTTATGATGCGCGCCGTTGGAGAGATGCCAGAGTGGCCGAATGGGACGGATTCGAAATCCGTTGTACCTTCACCGGTACCTAGGGTTCGAATCCCTATCTCTCCGCCATTATTGAATAAGACTAAGCCCCTGAAATTGTTAAAGATTTCAGGGGCTTTTTCGTTTCTGGCGTTTGGTTTAGGGCATTTTTAGGGCAAAGCTGAATGCGCAAAAGCGTCATTCAGTGTCAGGTCGCGGATACATCTGAGCAGCCTAGTTGGATAGCAAAGCGCTATCCGCAAAGCTACCATCACTGTTTGAAATGCTCGTGGGACCACTCGGTGGACGATAAAAAGAAAATCAGCATCAAAGATCTCCTAAAGACAAACGTAAAAAAAGAAGTCCCTACTTCTTGTGGGCCCATGTACGTTCGACACCTGACGTATGGTGACTTCAGAAAGATTGCAGAGACGGGTGCGTTTGAAAGATCTGATGAGCACGAGATCGGTACTTTGGCGGTGCAAGCCTTCAGCTCGTCTACAAAAGATCCAGGAGAATGGGGTGGGTTGAGTAAGGAGGAGTTTTCTCAGCTTAATGAGACGGATATTGATGCGTTAGCGAAGGCTTGGTTCGAAGAGTCTGGGGTTGAGATCACAAGCGACGCATTGGCGTCGCTGGGTCAGAAGGTACTCGCCCAGCGTTCAGATATGCAGCAAATGAGTGAAAAAATATCTGATCAATTCCGGAGTAGCTACACGTTCCTGAAGCCGGGAGTTATTGAATCTCTCACATCCACCGTTGCGGCGATCGACAATTCTAATCAAAAATTTAGGGATTTGTTTTACAACAAAAGTGGAAGTATCGAAGAATCTCCTGGGATAGGAGCAATGGCACGACTTTTTGAAGCACCGCAGGGTTTGCAACGAGACGCTCAGGAGCTCGACTTGCGTCCACCTAAATTGAACTTGTCAAAGAGTCCTGAGGCGAGGGCTGCTAAGGCGGCCGAAAAAGCTGCCGAAACCTTAAGCAGCGTAGCGGTGCACATGGGGGAAATGCAGACTCATGTTGCTTCCCTTTCTACAAAGTTGGTACTTGACGTTATTCCACAATGGATGGATCAGCAGAGTCAAAACAAAATACAATCCGAAGCTTCGCTCGAGAGCGCTGCGAGTAGCTTGAGATGGACAAAATGGGCGGTAATTGCGAGCGTGGTAACTTCGATTGGAATCGCACTTGTTCAGTGGGGAATTTCGGCTAGGGATGGAAAGGAGGCATCTTTGCTTTCCTCCAAAAGACAAGCAGAGTGGCAAAAACAAGCAGATACGAATCAAGATCTTTTACGGCAACAAATTCTGGAAAGTCAGCGCTTACGTATGGAATTGAAAGAGCTTAACACTCGACTAAAAAAGACAGAGAATTCTGTTGCGCAGTCTTCAAGGCGAGTCTCAAAAATTAACAATAAAGCTCGAAAGCGGCTTTGAATCTTAAGGTCGAGTTTTTAAATATGAGGTTGGTACAGTGTTTTTACTTATTATGCTGACCTTCGCTTCTTGCCAACGAACCAACGGCATTATTAAAGAAGCCGGCATTGCTTCGGCTTGTTAAACACTCAATATTACTTTTTTATACGCTTGGCTTTCGCTTCCGCTGCCCTCTGTACGACAGGGTAATACTCAATGTCTAATCGCCCCATTTTGGGCAGAGGCGTGGAGGCATAGACGCTTTGATTCGGAGCAAACCAATCGGAATCAAAATAGACTTGGACTTCGTTGTTCAAGTCGAACTTCGTGCGCTGGGCCAGACCGCTCAATGCAAAGCCAGCGTCCGAAGGGTCTAAAACAAATTCGCCTGGGTACAGTTTTTCTGTTTTTCGCGTAGTGCCATAGGCAATTCTTACCGCATGGTCATCTTCGAAAACAGCGACTACCAATGCGGGGCGAGCTTTGGGGCCTGGGTTCCCGACGACTTCAGGGAAATGACACCAGACAAAGTCGCCTGGTGCAGGCAGTGGGCGAAAAGGTGTGGTCATTTTTCAATAGAGCCTTTTAGTAATGCGCTCCTCCGGAAGGTCCGTAGCAGGGCTAGCTGCACGAATTGCGGAGACTTGAGCCGGGGTTAGAGGTCCATCGTCTAGCTCGTACTTGGGCAAATAGCGGTCAGCAAATTGCCTCAAGGCGAGGTGGGCGACTTCGGTTTTACTCAAACCGGTCTGATTCATAAGCAACTCGATTGTCGAGATGCTTACCCCTGTTGGCGTGTCCTGTTTGCGTAATCGCAGCAGAAAGCTTTCAGATTTTTCAGTGGTGAGGGTCATGGGGTACTCCAAAGCGTATGTTTCTTGGTAGAGCGTCCGAGCTCTGACTATCCTTCAATCTAGAAGGTGATATAGATTCTATATCTCTCCAGTGAAAAAGCAATCACCCCAAGCCGTGGTACTCAGTCAGCGAGTGGGTGGCAGCATAGGCGCCATGGGAAAGTGACTAACATCACCCCCCATGGCGGTCTGTTACCCCGAATGTCCAGGGAACCTATCAGAAAGGCCAGCCGCTATTTTGCGGCTTTCTTGTCCTTCCGATCAGGTCTGGGTGTTACCGCCTTCACCACATCATCAAGCAGCGCTTTACCCATCGCCGTTAAATAGTGCGCGGCCCAGGCATGACGGTCGGTGTCTCTTACGTAGGCGGCGTCTTCCGTGAACGCCTTGGCCAGGAACAGAAAATCAGAGGCCTGTGCCAATGCATCACTCACAGGCACTCCAGCACTGACGTGGAACATCGCTTTGCCTGAACAGTAGATGGGGGTGAAGCCGATGGTTTTTGCTTCTGCTGATTCGGTCATTTGCCACCTCCAGTGACGGAGATGCAGCGGGATCGACAGTGAGAATTGAGGTGAGGGAAGCGCAGAAATTTGTACGGATTTACAGTGTGCATTGTCTACTCCTTGACGTTAGGAGCTGCCGTTTTCGTTACCAAGCGAATGGGTGGCAGCTGCGCGCAGGTTGGTAAACCGGGAGTCAAGGAGACCGGCACGCCCGAAGGCGTCCCACGCACAGCCGCCATAGCACAAGATTACTGGTGAAAAAACCAGCATTGTGATGGGGACGCTGTTGCGTAACTCGTCGGGTTACCAAGCCCGGTCGCTGAATGTGCAGCGACGTCTGGAGAGTATCCCGCCGAAGATATGGCCAACAAGGCGGCAACCTGCCCAAAAGCACAGCAAGCGTACCCCCTTACGCAACTCTCGGATTTTGCCTACAACTTCAGCGAGAGTCACCCGGATATTCTGGCGCCGACCCCACTCTGACAAAGAAGCGAAGCCCGACCAAGCGAGAAAAAAAGGCGCCTCCCGCTCATTAGCTATCATGCAATAAAGAGCGAAATCACCGGATAGCGGGGAAGAGCATGAATAGATGGCGGCGGCTTTGGTTGATTATCAAGCTGATTGCAGCCTTGGCGGCCTGTGTGGCCGTCGCTGTTCAGGCTTTTCTCTACATGCTGGACAGCTCCGACGCCGTGCAAATTCACCCCTTGAGCATTTTGGTTGTCGGGCTGATTTTTGGCTTTATTGTTTTTGGACTTCTCTCATTGATTGAAAGGGGTGTGTTGCGACTGGTGGCCCCGATCATTTCCAGACCTCAAGCAGAACCTGAAGGCGATGCCAGTGCAATGCCGGAACGGCCACTGACCTTCTCAACCGAAGACCCCACTCATCAGAGAAACCTGTGACCTTGCGCTGGCAGCTTTCGCAAGAGCCCCGTGGACGGATCTCACAGGCGTAATTCCGGGCTGACACAAACGAGAGAATCGTCCTACTTCGCACGCGGATACGTCCGAGATTGATCGAAGGTATATTCGTTTTTCAGCGAAGGCATCCGTAATGACTTCGCGGTCGAGCAGGTGGCTGGACGTTACGCACCATCTTCTGGTTGATCGGTTAATCGATGATTTATTCCCTCAAGGAGGAGGTAGCGATGTACAGCAGCAGTGAAGAAGGTTTTCAGAGTGATGATCAGACCGGGGTGACACGAGGCAAGCCAATATCCAGTGTTCTTCATCTGGATACCGGGCGGTTGGCCAACATTTTCAAAGCGCGGATAAAGAATACCGGGTGCCCGTTCTGTGAGCATGATGAGTGGGAGTTGCCACTTCAGGCCGGGGCGACGGGCGTAGGGTTGCCCTGGTCGTATGGCAAAGAGTACTTACGCTCCGGCACACCGGCGGTGATGCTTAATTGCAAGTACTGCGGATTTATTCGCCTGCATTCGCTCAATGTGCTGGCAGATATCATCGTCGAAGACAGCAGCAAAACCGTAGCGCTGGAGGTCTGCGATGAGTGAACCTTTTGTGCTGGTAAACCTTGATGAGCATTACCCCGACCGCTTCCCGAGCAACAAACGAAGTGGCACTGACGAGAATGGACGAAGACCACCAGGTCCTCCAGGAGAAAACCCATTGGAACCGCGAGTATCCAAACTTGAGACGCATATCGAATACGTCCGACGTGACATCGGTGACCTTCGCGTGGAGTTTCGTGACCACCGTCAAGAGTCTCGAACGGATTTTCGGGAGCATCGCAAAGAAGCTCGAACGGATTTTCGTTTACTGTTCGGCGCGTTGATCACCACGGCGCTGGGCTTGGCAGCCATGATGGGAAAAGGGTTCGGTTGGTTGTAAATGAGTGAGTAAAAAGAAAAACCGGCTAAACGCCGGTTTTTTCGTGCAATTTGCCGACACCCTGATTTTGTCTCCGCTCTGAGGTCGCCAGCCCCTCAGAACGAAGGCGGCGTAATCACCCAGATCACCACCGCGTCCACCTCCCCAGGATTGCCATACCGATGCGGCTCCTGGCTCGAAAAGCTGAAACTGTCCCCTTCATTCAGCTGGAAATAACGCTCCCCCACCCACAACTCAAAACTCCCCGACAGCAAATACCCGGCTTCTTCGCCTTCATGGCTGTAACTCTGCTGACTGTAGGTCCCGGGCGGAAACCGTGAGTGCAGCATCTCCAATTGTCGATTCGGCTGCGGCGTCAGCAGCTGATCCACAATCCCATCCTCATAATGCACGCTCATCCGAGT
Source organism: Pseudomonas sp. UMAB-40 (assembly GCF_900095275.1). Lineage (NCBI taxonomy): Bacteria > Pseudomonadati > Pseudomonadota > Gammaproteobacteria > Pseudomonadales > Pseudomonadaceae > Pseudomonas > Pseudomonas sp. UMAB-40. Next base: position 167,366 of record NZ_LT607557.1, on the reverse strand, counting down.
GTTCTTGCGTACCACAACGCCGGCATCTTCAGGCGCGGTATTGCCCTCGCTGGCAAAGAACCATTGAATGGTCACACCCAAACTACGCGCGATGTTGAACAGCGCAGGAATGGACGGGTAAGCCAGATTCCGTTCCAGTTGGCTGATATACCCCGCCGTCAGCTCGCTCATCTGCGCCAGTTCCGCCAGGGTCATGCCCCGACGTTTACGCAACCCACGAATCCGTGTGCCGAGAAAATGCGGCTCTGCCGTGGCGCTGTCCTGTGTGAGCGCGCTGCTGGCAGGCGGCATCTTGCTGCTGTTGCTCATGGCGTGCTCCAAACCGGGGTGTGTAAAAGCCCCGGAGTATAAAACAGCCTCAAAGCGCCCAGGCGACTTTCAAACCTTCGTAGATGGCTTCTTCGGCGGTGCGCGGGGCGAGGCAATCGCCGATGCGACGAAATTCCACCAGGCCTTGCAGTTCAGCGCCGAGGGTATCGACGGGTTGATGGCCCTGGCAGAGCACCAGTGTGTCGATGTTTTCGAAGAGCATCGGTTCGCCGCTGGCGGTGTGTTGCAGGTAGACGGTATTGTCGTCGCAGCCGTAGAGGCGGGCGTAGGGGGTGATCGGGATGCCGAGTTTGTGCAGTTCGCCGGCCAGTTGATCGCGCACGTACAGCGGCAGGTTTTCCCCGCAATGGGTGCCGTTGACGGCGAGTTGCACCTGGTGTCCGGCGCGTACCAGACGTTCGGCGATGCCGGGACCGATCCAGTCGGCACGCCAATCGACGACCACCACGGAACGACCGATTTGCACTTCCTCGCGCAGCACTTGCCAGGCGTCTACGACCTGCAATTCGCCGCCGCGCTCGAACGCCGGCCAATACGGTTCGGCGCCGGTAGCGACGATCACCATGTCCGGGCGTTCGCGTTCGACCAGCGCCCGGTCGACACGGGTGTTACGCACGACGCGCACCCCGGCCAGATCCATTTCGCGTTGCAGGTTGGTGCTGGTACCGCCGAATTCGGCGCGTCGAGGCAGCAGTTGCGCCAGCAAGACCTGGCCGCCGAGCTGCGAGCTGGCTTCGTAAAGGGTCACCTCATGTCCGCGCTGGGCGGCCACGGCGGCGGCTTTCATCCCGGCCGGTCCGCCGCCGGCGATCATGATGCGTTTGCGTTGAACGGCTGGCTGCCGTTGGCCGAAGATCAGTTCGCGGCCGGTTTCCGGGTGCTGAATGCAGGAAATCGGCAGGCCTTTGTGGAAGTGGCCGATGCACGCCTGGTTGCAGGCGATGCAGGCGCGCACGTCTTCGACGTGGCCGGTGTCGGTTTTGTTGGGCATTTGTGGGTCGCAGATCAGCGCGCGGGTCATGCCGCAGACATCGGCCTGGCCGCGGGCCAGAATCAGTTCGGCTTCTTGCGGCTGGTTGATGCGTCCGGTGACGAACAGCGGAATCGACAACCCGGCCTTGAACGTTCCAGCTTCCTTGGCCAGATAAGCGGCTTCGATCGCCATCGGCGGCACGATGTGCACGGCGCCGCCCAACGAAGCCGAGGTGCCGGCGACGATGTGCACGTAATCCAGAATCGGTTGCAGCGATTGTACGGCGGCCAGGGATTCGTCCTCGGTCAGCCCTTCAGGGTCGCGCTCATCGGCGGAAATGCGCAGGCCGATGATGAAATGCTCATCAGTGTTGGCGCGCACCGCAGCGATCACTTCACGCAGGAAACGCAGGCGCTGTTCCAGCTCGCCGTTGTAGTCATCGGTGCGACGGTTGACCCGGGGGTTGATGAATTGCGCCGGCAGGTAGCCATGGCTGGCGACCACTTCCACACCGTCGATTCCGGCCTGATACAGGCGTCGGGCCGCTGCGCCGTAACCGCCGACGATCTCGTCGATCATCGTTTGATCCAACGCACGCGGCATCACCCGAAACCGTTCGTTAGGCACCGCCGAAGGCGAGTAGGCGACGGCCAGCAAGCCATCGCTGGACTCCATGATTTCCCGACCCGGATGGAAGAGCTGCGACAGCACCACGGTGCCGTGCGCATGACAACGCTCAGCGATCGTTCGATAGCCCTCGATGCAAGCGTCGTCGGTGGCCATCAGCACGTGCGAGGTGTACCGCGCGCTGTCATGCACGCCGGCCACTTGCAACACGATTAGCCCGACGCCACCTTCGGCCCGCGCGGTGTGGTAGGCGATCAGTTGCTCGTTGACCAGGTTGTCGGTGGGCATCGAGGTGTCGTGACCGCTGGACATGATGCGGTTTTTCAGGCGTTTGCCACGCAGTTGCAACGGTTCGAACAGGTGCGCGAAGGCAGGGGTAGCGGTCGACATGGTGCGATTACTCCAGGCAGGCTGAAGCCGAAAGGCCGGTTTTCGGCATTATTATTTTTCTATAAGAATTTACCGCTAGTAAAAAATCAACTGATTTTTTTACTGATGTTCTCAGGCGATTCTTCTCTGCATGACTGCCGGGGGACGAGGCGGGGAATGCACGGCAGGGCCTTTGTTTTTTATGTGTCGGCGACGTTACATGCTGTTACTCGGCTTACAAATGATCGTCAACTCTATACATTTCAATGCTGTTATTTACGGATAGGCTCTGACTACCATTGGGTTGTACAGGCGTTGCATAAAACAATAATAAACAAGCCCTGAGGCCTCCAATGAAGAAGCGTTCCCTGCTGGGTATGTTTTTAGTTTCAATGTCAGCAAGTTCACTGGAAGCGCAGGCTGCCGATCCCCAAGAAGGCTTTGTCGAGGGTGGGGCAGCCAAAGTATTGGCGCGCAATATGTACTTCAATCGAAATTCACTGTCCGATTATCCCGATGCGCGAGGTTGGGGGCAGGGCTTTTTGATGGACTATCAATCTGGTTTTACACAAGGTGAAATCGGATTCGGTATTGATGCAAGTGCCTATACCGCCTACAAACTGGATGGTGGCCGTGGCACGGTGGGGACTGGAATGTTTCCTGCCGAGGGTGAAGGTGAAAGAACAGAGTCATCGACACTCAATGGCTCTGTGAAAATGAAATGGTCAAACACAGTGATCAAGTATGGCGATCTGCGTCCCTACAATCCTGTGTTTGCAACACCCGACTTGCGCCTCATGCCAATGACGACCAGAGGCATACAGTTATTAAGCGATGATATCGACGAAGTCAGCATCGACATTGGGCACTTCTATTCCTCCAGGGGTTATACAAGCACGAACCATGATGGTGGTTTCAAGGCTGGTTACGCTGGCGTAGATAGCGGCGATGTCGATTATGCCGGTTTGACCTACCAGCCCGTCGAGGAGGGTGGTGTCGGCTTTTATGTGTCTCGTGCGGAAGACTTGTGGCGCCAGTATTATTTCAACGCCAACTACAGCTTTGCGCTGCCCCATGAACAAACACTCGGCTTTGACTTCAATATTTATCGTTCGCTGGATCAAGGGCAGGCTAATGCTGGTGATATAAATGTCACCGCGTGGTCCTTGGCAACGGCCTATGGGAATGGCCCACACACCGTTACGCTGACTTATCAAAAAGTGCATGGCAGTGAACCGTTTGATTATTTGATGTCGTCAGACGGCACTTATATGGACTCGATCTATTTGGCGAACTCTTCGCAGTATGGGGACTTCAATGGTCCCGGTGAACAGTCAGTCGGAATCGGCTATGAATATGATTTTGGCTCGACTGGTTATTTACGAACAACGCTGGGGCTTCGGTATGTATATGGATTTGATATCGACAATGAAAAAGTCGATCCGGACGGACTGTATGCTTATTTTGCCCGCGCGGATAAACAGATCGAACGTGATGTGGATATAAAAACCGTAGTCGAAAGTGGCGCCCTGAAAGATCTGTCCGTGCGAGTGCGCTACGCCGAACACGCCTTTACCGGTGACAGTGTGAAACAACTGCGGATTATTACCGAATACCCGCTCGATCTCTTCTGAGTCGTTTGCCCTGCGTCCAAAACAAGAGGTTCTACATGAAAAGCTTTCCAATAAAGTGTGTGGCATTGGCTATTACGCTGTCGTCGATGGCGTTGTCCGCACAAGCCGGCACGGTGTATATCCATGCCGGTCGCCTGGTGGATGTCGAGCGCGGCAAGGTGCTGACCGATCAACGCATCAAAATTGACGGTGAACGCATCGTTGCCGTGGAACCGTGGAGTGCTCCACCGGCTGACAGCAAAGTGATTGATTGGTCCGCCAAGACGGTCCTGCCGGGTCTGATCGATATGCACACGCATATCTCCGACTGGGACATGACCAACAACGTGGCTGAGCCGCTCCTGCATTCCCCTCAGGATGTCGCGCTCATGGGCGCAAAACACGCCTATCAAACGTTGCGTGCGGGTTTTACAACCGTGCATGACCTGGGCACTTATCGAGCCTTCACCGACGTCGCACTGCGTGATGCAATTAACGCGAATCGGGTGCTGGGGCCACGGATGAACGTCGTCGGGGCTTACATCACCGTCGCGGGCGGTGGTGGCGAAGTGACCGGATTTGCCCCCGGCGTTGAGATTCCGGCGGATATGCGCGTCGGTGTTTACCGGGATGCCAACGACGCCAAGTTGAAGACCCGTTATCTGTTCCAGCACGGCGTCGATACCATCAAGATGATGGGCACAGGTTCCGTGCTGGCCGAAGGTACCGAGCCGGGTCAAATGGAAATGACCGAAGAAGAAATGCGCGCCGTCGTACAGGAGGCCAAGGTTCATAAGAGCTATGCCACCGTTCATGCCCATGGTGCCGAAGGCATCAAGACGGCTATCCGCGCAGGTGTCAGATCCGTTGAACATGCTTCGCTACTGGATGATGAGGGCATCAAGTTGGCGAAAGACAACGGCACTTATCTGGTGATGGATATTTACAACGGTGATTACATCGATGAAGTGGGGCGCAAGGAAAACTGGCCTGAAAGTTACTTGCGCAAGAACACTGAAACAACCGACGTACAGCGCCAGGCATTTCGTAAAGCGGTCAAGGCCGGGGTGAAAATCGCCTACGGCACCGATGCGGGCGTTTATCCGATCGGGACCAATGCCAAACAGTTTGCCTACATGGTGAAGTATGGCATGACCCCGATGCAGGCCATCCAGTCCGCGACTGTCGTTGCCGCTGACCTGCTCAATTGGCAGGCGGACGTCGGTGCCGTCAGTTCGGGTCGATTCGCCGACATGATCGCCGTCGACGGTGATCCGCTCGCAGACATCTCGATCCTTGAAAAAACACCGGTCGTGATGAAGGGCGGTGCGATTGTTCCGCCTGATGTGCTGCCCGATATGTAAAAAGCTTCAACATCTGGAGTAGCCGAGGGTTGTTGCTGTACAGTCGTTCAGCTCGCGAATGGCTCATACAGAGCTCAACCCTCGCCTCCAGGAACGCCGCCCCATGACTCAGGAAGTCCGATTCTCCAGAATGACGCCGGAGCTGCGCAAAACCAATCTCATCGAGGCCACGCTCGTGTGCCTCAAGCGCGACGGCTTCCAAGGCGCATCAATACGCAAAATTTCCGCCGAGGCCGGTGTCTCGGTCGGTCTGATCAGTCATCACTATTCCGGCAAGGACGAACTGGTCGCCGAGGCCTACCTGGCAGTGACCGGACGGGTCATGGGATTGCTGCGCGCCGCCATGGAACAGGCGGCCCCCAATGCCCGCGAGCGTCTGTCGGCGTTCTTTCGCGGCTCGTTTTCCGCTGAATTGCTGGACCCGCAACTGCTCGACGCCTGGCTGGCGTTCTGGGGCGCGGTCAAGACGGCAGAGGCGATCAACCTCGCCCACGAACATTCCTATGGCGAGTATCGCGGCATTTTGCGCAAGGTGCTGACCGAACTGGCGCAGGAAGAGGGCTGGGAAAACTTCGACGCCGATCTGGCGGCCATCAGCCTCAGTGCTCTACTCGACGGTTTGTGGCTGGAGTCAGGGCTCAACCCCGGCACCTTTACCCCTGAACAGGGCATGCAGATCTGCGAAGCCTGGGTTGATGGTTTGCAGGCGGGTGGGCGTCAGCGTTTCTGTTTGCAGACGACGGGCTGTTGATCGATCGTTCAGCAATGGATACTCTCAGGCGTCGATGCAGGAAAAAACTCTAATAAGAAACACGCCTACGGGCACACGCAGGACACCATGCGATGACTCCTCGAGTATTGATCGTCGATGACGATCCGTTGATTCGCGAACTGCTGCAGGCTTACTTGAGCCAGGAAGGTTACGAGGTGCATTGCGCCGCCACCGCAGAGCTGGCCGAAACCTTCCTGGCGACCCAGACGGTCGATCTGGTGATGCTCGATATCCGCTTGCCCGGCAAGGACGGCCTGACCCTGACCCGGGAGCTGCGGGTCCGTTCGGAAGTCGGGATCATTCTGATCACCGGGCGCAACGATGAAATCGATCGTATCGTCGGCCTCGAGTGCGGCGCCGATGATTACGTGATCAAACCGCTCAATCCACGCGAACTGGTGTCCCGGGCGAAGAACCTGATACGCCGGGTGCGTCATGCCCATACGCCTAAATCGGTTGCAGCCATTTCTCGACCGGTCAAACAGTTTGCCGCCTGGGGCCTGGACACGGATCGCCGACGGTTGATCGACAACAGCGGCAGCGAAACCCTGCTGACCCACGGCGAGTATCAATTGCTCAGCGTGTTCTTGCGCAACAGCGGTCACACCCTGAGCCGCGATCAACTGATGGACCAGATTCGCAACCGCGAATGGGTGCCCAACGACCGCTCCATCGACGTGCTTGTCGGACGTCTGCGACGCAAGTTGCACGATGACCCGGCCGAGCCGCAATTGATCATCACCATCCACGGCGCCGGTTATCTGTTCACCGCCAGCGTGGCAGCCTGAACGCGGTGCTGCGACGTTTTAGCTTGCTGTTGGCGTTGCTCGCCGACAGCGCGATGGCGGCGGACAAAGTCCGCTATTGCGATTATCCGGTCTACCCCCCGATCTCCTGGAGTGACGGCAAACAGGTGCGCGGCGTAGCGCCCGGCGTGGTGAAAGCGCTTTTTGGACAGCTGGGCTATGAAGTGGAAATCGTCGAGCTGGACAACTGGAATCGCTGCGTGCGCGATGCCGCCGAAGGCCGGGTCGACGTGGTGCTGATGTATAGCACCGCGGAGCGTGAGCAGAGCATGGTCTTTTCCACAGTCCCGGTATTGCGCGAAGAAGTCGCCGTGTTCATCAATCGTCAGCATCCGGTGACAATCGAGCGGCTGGAGGACCTGGCCAATTACCGCGGCGGATTGTTGTTCGGTGAAAGTTACGGCGTGGTGTTCGACCGCTTCGTCGCCGAGCATCAGAACATCGAAATGGTCTCTGACAGCAGTCAAAACTTCGGAAAACTGATTCGCGGACGCATCGACTTCATCGTCTCGGAGCGGCGTACCGGGCAGATGCGGGTCGAGACCCTGCCAGGGGCGCAAGACATCGTCGCTTTGCCCAATTCCTTTGGCGTGGATTACTTGCGGGTGGCCGTGTCGCGCCGTTCTGCGCTGGCCGGTCGCATGCCTGAAATCGATGCGCAGTTGAAGCGCATGGTCGACTCGGGGGAGGTCGACCGTTTACTTCACGAAAGTCAGGTCACCTACCGCGACATGATCAAACTGCCGGCCGATAAGCAATGATTCGAGCCCGGCCCGGTGGACTGCTGCGGCGTCTGCTGCTGTTCATTCTGCTATTCAGCCTGTGCTTCACCGTGGTGGCTAGCAGCGTGCAGTTGTACTTCGAATACCGCCGCGAGATGCGCGAGATCGATTCGCGCATGGCGTTGATTCGGGCCGGTTATCTGGCCAGTCTGGAGCGCAGCCTCTGGGATTTGAACCAGGAACAACTGAATGTGCAATTGCGCGGACTGGTGGATTTTTCCGACGTGACGCGGGTTCGCCTGACCAGCCCGGATTTCGACTTGCTGCAAGGCAATCCAGCGCCGATCGGGCCGCTGCGCATCGAGCGTTTTCAACTGGACTATCAACCGCCGTCCGGGCCGAAGCGGCATCTCGGGCAACTGGAAGTCAGCACCGATCTGGGCGCCGTGCATCAGCGTTTGTATGCCACCGGCTTGACCAGTTTGCTGTGGATGAGCGTGTTTCTGTGTGGGCTGGCGGTCGCGCTATCGTGGTTGTTTTACCGCCTGGTGACCCGGCACCTGAAAGTCATGGCCGAGTTCGCACGACGCATCGCCGCCGGTGACTGGTACGAACCGATGCATCTGGACAAGCGGCGCAGCGTCCACCCGGATGAGATCGACACCGTGGCCTATGCGCTGGACGACATGCGCCGGGCGATCGTCAGTGACATTGACCGCCGGGAAACCGATCGGCTGGCGCTGCAAGACAACCGCGATGAACTGTTCCGAATGGTCGAGCGCCGCACTGCCAGTCTGATGCGTGCCAAGGACGAAGCCGAGGCGGCCAACCTCGCCAAGTCACGTTTTCTGGCGACCATGAGCCACGAACTGCGCACCCCGCTCAACGGCATCCTCGGCATGGCGGAGCTGCTGCGCGGCGCACGTCTGGATGAGCGCGATGGCAAGCGCCTGGATGCGTTGTACAAGGCGGGCGAAGGGTTGCTGTCGATTCTCAATGAAGTGCTGTATTTCGCTCGGTTGGAGGAAGGTGTCAGTCACCCGGAAGCGGTGGATTTTTCACTCCGACAGTTGCTGGATGAGGTGCTCACGCTGCTGGAACCGCGCGCGTTGAGCAACGACACGACGCTGCACTGCCGGATGGATCCGCAAGTGGCTGATCGGCACCACGGCGCCGAACAATTCTTGCGTCAGGTATTGAGCAACTTGCTGGCCAACGCGATCAAGTTCACCGAGGGTGGAGAGGTCAGAGTCGAGGTTGTGCTGTTGGCTCCCAACCCGCAACAGACCGGGCAACGGCTGCGCGTGAGCGTGACGGACAACGGCATCGGCATTGCGCCGGCGGTGCAGGAAAAGATTTTCGAGCGCTTCACTCAGGCCAGCGAGGAGGTGGCGCAGCGCTTCGGCGGAACCGGTCTCGGATTGGCCATATGCAAACATCTGGTGGAGCAGTTGGGTGGGCAGATCGGTGTTGAAAGTCAGGTCGGGCAGGGCAGCTGTTTCTGGTTTGAATTGACGTTGCAACCGTCGTCCGGCACCACCGATGTGGTGTCAAGCAGCGAACCCGGCAGACCGCTGAAGATTCTGGTGGTCGAGGACGTGGCGCTGAACCGTGAAGTGGTCAGCGGCTTGCTGCAACGGGACGGGCATCAGGTCTGGCTCGCCGAAGACGGTGAGCAGGCGCTGACGCAATGCGCCGCGCAGACGTTCGATTTGATCCTGCTCGATGTGCACCTGCCGGGCATCAGCGGCGTCGAGTTGTGCTCGCTGATTCGCCGCACCGAAGGCCCGAACCGCCAATGCCGAATCTTCGCCTTGACCGCCAGCGTGCAACCGGCGCTGGTGCGCGGTTATCTGGACGCCGGGATGGACGGCATCCTCGCCAAACCGCTGAAGCTCGACAATCTGCGTCAGGCCCTGGCCGGGCATTCACCAATACTCGCGCCGCAACCTGTTGACGAGGCGATGGATTGGCCGTTGCTGGACACTCACCGCACCTTGCTCGGTGAACAGAAACTGCAGGGGTTGCTGGCGGTGTTGCGCGATTCCATCAGTCAGCATCGCGAAGCGCTCACGGAAGCGATCGAAGCCGACGATTGCACCGAAGTCGCTCACCTGGCGCATCGCCTGGCCGGCAGCAGCGACTCATTGGGCTTCCGTGCGTTGGCCACTTTTTTACGCGCGCTGGAGGAGGCCGCTCTGGTCAACGACGAATCAAGGTTGCGCGCATTGGCGCCGCAGGTTCATGCGCAATTGCAGCAGTCGCAACAGACGCTGATCGGCCTGCTGCACAGCTGACGTACAAGTTTGTTACGACTTTTTACAACTTCGAGCTTTAAGGTCAACGTGAGCTTACATGGTCTTCCAATAATCGAGACAACCGCCACAGCGCGGTCTTCGAAGCTTATTGGAGATAATAATAATGAACCGCCGTAAAGCTCATCCATCCTTGCGCCACGCGCACCTTGCTGATTATTGAGGTGCCGATATGAGCGAAGCTACCGAACGCAAAGGCATCCATCTGACCCGCGCCCTGAAGAGCCGGCACATTTTCATGTTGTCCCTGGGCGGCGTGATTGGCACCGGGCTGTTTATGGGCTCTGGCTTGACGATCAATCAGGGCGGGCCGGTGGGGGCGATTCTGGCCTACCTGGTCGCCGGTTTCCTGATGTACCTGGTGATGGTGTGCCTGGGCGAACTGTCCGTGCACATGCCGGTTTCCGGCTCTTTTCAAACCCATGCCACTAAATACATCGGGCCGGCCACCGGGTTCATGATCGGCTGGGTGTACTGGATGAGTTGGGCGACCACTGTGGGCCTGGAGTTCACGGCGGCAGGCATGCTGATGGAACGCTGGTTTCCAACCATTCCGATCTGGTACTGGTCGGCGCTGTTCGTGGTGGTGCTGTTCGGCCTGAATGCGTTGGCGACACGTGCTTTTGGTGAAGCGGAATACTGGTTCTCCGGGATCAAAGTCGCGGCGATTCTCGGTTTTATCGTGGTCGGTGTGCTGGTGATTTTCGGCGCCATCCCGCTGACCAGCGGCGCACCGGCGCCGATGGCGTCCAACTTGATCGGCGATTCATTGTTCCCGAATGGTCTGTCTGCGGTGTTCGCGGTGATGATGACCGTGGTCTACGCTTTCCAGGGCTGCGAGATCATGGGCGTGGCCGCCGGCGAAACCGACCAGCCGGAAAAAAGCATCCCGCGTGCCGTGCGCAACGTGGTGTTTCGCGTGTTGATTTTCTATGTGCTGGCGATCGTGGTGCTGTCGGCAATCGTGCCGTGGCAGCAGGCCGGGTTGATGGAAAGTCCGTTCGTGCAGGTGTTCGACATGGTCGGCATTCCTTATGCGGCTGACTTGATGAACTTCGTGATTCTTACGGCGATTCTGTCGGTGGGCAACTCCGGCCTGTATGCCTCGACGCGCATTCTGTGGGCGATGTCGAAGACCGGCATGGCGCCGAAAAGCCTGTCGCCGTTGAGCAAGCGTGGCGTGCCGTTGCGGGCGCTGAGCATCACCTTGTGCTTCGCGCTGGTGTCGTTGATGACCAGTTTCGTCGCGGCGGACACGCTGTTCATGGTGCTGATGGCGGTGAGCGGCATGTCGGGCACCGTGACCTGGATCGTGATCGCACTGGCGCAGTACAAATTCCGCAAGGCTTACCTGCGCGATGGCGGCAAGCTCAGCGACTTGAAATACCGCGCGCCGTGGTTCCCGTTGTTGCCGCTGACGTGCATTGCGTTGTGCTGTTCGCTGTTCGTTTTCCTGGCATTGGATGAAACGCAGCGCCCTTCGTTGTATTGGGGCTTCGGGTTTATCGCGGTGTGCTATGCCGCGTATTTCCTGACTCAACGCAAGCGCCAGGCGGTGCTGGCAGCGAGCTTGCCGACGGCGTAACCGCACACCCCAAGACAAAACCATGTGGGAGCGAGCCTGCTCGCGATGACGGTGGATCGGTCAACAGAGATGTTGAACCGAATTCCGTCATCGCGAGCAGGCTCACTCCCACAGTTGTTTGCGGCGGGCTGTAAATCGGCGATGCGGCACGCAGTTGTGCAAAGTTGTAACAGTGCAGTCGCTGCAAAGGCGGATGCGGAGAATTAATTCAATAAAATCAATTGGTTATTAAGTAAATGGCGTTGTTACAGCCTATTTCCCTGCCAATTGCCGTCTTACTGAACACTCGTTTAGTATGGCCTCAAGTCGCATCACCTCACGCCAAACACAATAATTCGAGGATTCGCATGACTACTCACATTTCTCTGCTCTGCCAGGTAAAAGCCGGCGTGGCCTGGATCACCCTCGATCGCCCCGCTCAGCGTAATGCGCTGGACATTCCGACCCTGAAAAACCTGCACGCCTTGCTCGATGAGTACAACGCCGATCCCGCCGTTCGGGTTGTCGTGCTGACCGGCAGCGGCCGCAGTTTCTGCTCCGGCGCGGATCTCGCCGAATGGGCCGAAGCCGAAGCCCGTGGCGCCCTCGAAATCTACGGCTGGACCGAAACCGCCCACGCCCTGATGAGCCGTTTGTACAGCCTCGAAAAACCGACCATCGCCGCCATCAACGGCACGGCCGTCGGCGCCGGGATGGACCTGACGCTGTGCTGCGACCTGCGCATCGCCGCGCAATCGGCGCGCTTCAAGGCCGGCTACACCAGCATGGCCTACTCGCCGGACGCCGGTGCCAGCTGGCATCTGCCTCGCCTGATCGGCACTGAACAAGCCAAGCGCCTGCTGTTCCTCGACGAGTTGTGGGGGGCTGATCGTGCCTTGGCGGCCGGTCTCGTCGGCGAAGTCTGCGCCGATGATCAACTGCACGACGTGACCACTGAATTGGCCACGCGCATGGCCAACGGTCCGACGTTCGCTTTCGCCCAGACCAAAAAACTCATGCGCGAAGGCGCCCAGCGCAGCCTCCCGGAGCAACTGCAAGCCGAGCTCGCCGCCGGCCTGCTTTGCGGTCGCAGCAAAGACGGCGCCGAAGCCTTGCGCGCCGCCATCGAAAAACGCCCGGCACACTTCAGCGGCCAATAGGCCCGTCGGTTGGCCCCGTACACCTACTCAGCACATGAACAACAGGTAGCCCCATGAATTTCCAACTGACCCAAGAACAAGACATGTTGGTGGACGCGGTACGCAGCTTTGTCGCCAAGGAACTGCTGCCTCATGAGGAAGCGGTCGACCGCGCCGACGAAGTCTCCCCGGAGCTGGCGGCACAGATCCGTGGCAAGGCGATTGCGGCGGGTTTCTATGCCTTCAACATGCCGGAAGAAGTGGGCGGTGGCGGCCTCGATTACCTGTCCCAGGCGCTGATCGAACGTGAACTGTCCAAGGTCTCGTGGGCGCTGCATGTATTCGTCGCGCGGCCGTCGAAAATCCTCATGGCCTGCACCGGTGACCAGATCAACGACTACCTGCTGCCGTGCATCCAGGGCGAGAAGATCGATTGCTTCGCGCTGACCGAGCCGGGTGCCGGTTCCGACGCCAACGCGATCAAGACCCGTGCCGTGCGCGATGGCGATGACTTCATTCTCAACGGCAGCAAGCACTTCATCAGCCACGCCGGTCATGCCGATTTCGCCATCGTTTTCGCCGTCACTGACACTTACGAACACAACGGCAAACAGCGCAACGCCGTGACCTCGTTCCTGGTCGACCGCGACACGCCGGGCATGACCATTCGCCGTGGTCCCAAGTGCGTGAGCAACCGCGGTTACCACACCTTTGAAATGTTCTTCGACGACTGCCGCGTCCCCGCCAATAAAGTGCTGGGCGAAGTCGGCAAGGGCTGGGACGTGGCCAACGCCTGGCTCACCGCCGGGCGGGTAATGGTCGCCGCCAACTGCGTCGGCCAGGCGCAACGCGCGCTCGACGTGTCGCTGCAATGGGCCGCCGACCGCAAGCAATTCGGCCAGCCGATCGGCACCTACCAGGGCATCTCGTTCAAGCTCGCCGACATGGTCACGCAGATCCGTGCCGCCGAACTGCTGACCTTGCACACCGCCTGGAAAATGGACCAGGGCACCATGACCGACGGCGAGGCCGGCATGGCCAAGCTGTTCGCCAGTGAAGTGCTCGGCAAGGTCGCCGATGAGGCGGTGCAGATCTTTGGCGGCATGGGCCTGATGGACGAATGCCCGGTGGAACGCATCTGGCGCAACGCGCGGATCGAGCGCGTCTGGGAAGGCACCTCGGAGATCCAGCGCCACATCATTTCCCGCGAATTGCTGCGGCCATTGTTGCGCTAACCGGCCCGGAGAATGGCTATGTCGCAGACGATTCGTGACAACCTCAAACGCTTGCTCGCACCGCGCCACCTGGCGTTTATCGGTGGCCGCAGCATGGCCCGCGCGCTCAAGCGCTGCGCCGACGGCGGCTACCTTGGCGAGATGTGGCTGGTCAATCCGCAGCACGACAGCCTTGAAGGCGTGCCGTGTGTGCGCAGCATCGCCGAACTGCCGTGCGGCCCGGACGCGGTGTTCATCGCGACCAACCGCGAGCTGACCCTGACCTGCGTTGCCGAACTGGCTGCCAAAGGCGCAGGCGGGGCAATCTGCTATGCCTCCGGGTTCGCCGAAACCGGTGCCGAGGGCCAGGCCTTGCAGCAACAATTGCTGAAAGCCGCCGGCAACATGGCCTTACTCGGCCCCAACTGTTACGGCCTGCTCGACTACTTGCACAGCTCCGCGCTGTGGCCGGTGGCCCATGGCGGCAAACCGGTGGAGAAGGGCGTCGCCGTCCTGACCCAAAGCGGCAACTTTGCCTACAACGTGTCCATGAGCGACCGCTCGCTGCCGGTGGCCTACATGGCCTCGGTCGGCAATCAGGCGCAACTGGGCGTCGCCGAACTGATGGACGTGTTGCTCGATGAGCCGCGCGTCACCGCCATCGGCTTGCACCTCGAAGGCCTGAAAAACGTCCCGGGTTTCGCCCGCGCCGCGCACAAGGCATTGGAGAAGGGCATTCCGATCATTGCCCTGAAAACCGGCGTGTCGCAGATCGGTGCCGAACTGGCGCTGAGTCACACCAGCTCGCTGTCCGGTTCCGATGCGCTGTACGACAGTCTGTTTGCGCGCCTCGGCGTGATCCGCGTCAGTGGCCCGGTGAGTTTTGTCGAAACTCTGAAAGCGGCGGCGTGCGGCAAGCTGCCCGCGGGCAACAGCCTGATCGCGCTGGCCTGTTCGGGAGGCGACGCCGGGCTGATTGCCGACTACGCCGAGCGTAACGACTTGAACCTGCCCAAACTCAATGAAGGCCAGATCGGAGAACTGGCGCAGGTGCTGCCGAGCTACGCCAATCTGGTCAATCCGCTGGATTTCACCACGGCGATCTGGGGCGACGGCGAAGCCTTGAACCACATGCTCGACAGCGCCCTGCGCACCGAAGCCGATGCGGCGATGCTGGTGCTCGATTACCCGGCGCAATTTACCGGCGAGCGCAAGGAATGCGACCTGCTGCTGGAGCTGTTCTGTGCTGCCCTTATCCGCCACGGCAAGACGGGTTTTGTCACCTCGGCCTTCCCGGAGTTGCTGCCGGCCCACGCTCGCGAACGTCTGCATGCCCAAGGTGTGGCGGCGTTGCAAGGGGTCGAAGACGGGCTGGCGGCGTGGGGCCGAATCGCGGGTTATCAGCGTAACCGTCAGGCGTTGCTGGCGCTCGGTGAATCGGCGCTGGTGCCGCACTGCCCTCAGGCGTTGGAAGGCGAAGGTCGCTTGCTCAATGAATGGGATTCGAAAAAAGCGTTGCGCGCCTTCGGCCTGCAGACGCCCAACGGCGTATTGAGCACCCCGGACGAGGCATTGAGCGACGCCAACGCGCTGGGTTATCCGTTGGTATTGAAAGCGGTCAGCTCCCAACTGCCGCACAAAACCGAAGCCGGCGCCGTGGCGTTGAACCTCAAGGACGGCGCCGCCCTGAGCGCCGCCCTGGAAAAAATGCGCGCCAGCATCGCCGATTACGCGCCGCACGTGCCGTTCGATCACGTGCTGCTGGAGCCCATGGCCAAGCCGCCGTTGGCCGAGCTGATCGTCGGTATCAAACGCGAAAACGACTTCGGCCTGGCCCTGGTCATCGGCGCGGGCGGGATTCTGGTGGAGTTGCTCAAGGACAGCCGTAGCCTGTTGCTGCCGACTACCGACGGCGCGATTCGCCAAGCGTTGCTCGGCCTGCGCAGTGCCCCGTTGCTGCAAGGTTTTCGCGGGCGCGAAGCGGCGGATCTGGACGCGCTGGTGGCGGCGATTCGTGCGGTGGCCGATTACGCCTGCGAGAACGCCGGGCAGTTGCTGGAACTCGATGTGAACCCATTGTTGGTCGGTGCCGATGGCACGACTGCGGTCGATGCGTTGATTCGCCTCGGCCACGAGTGAGGAAGTGAACATGCAAAGCACAATATTGACCGGCGGCCAGGCCCTGGTACGCCTGCTGGCCAACTACGGCGTCGACACCGTGTTCGGAATCCCCGGCGTACACACGCTGGAGTTGTATCGTGGCCTGCCCGGCAGCGGCATTCGTCATGTGCTGACGCGCCACGAGCAAGGCGCCAGTTTCATGGCTGACGGCTACGCGCGGGTCAGCGGCAAACCGGGTGTGTGCTTCATCATCACCGGGCCGGGCGTGACCAATGCCGCGACCGGCATCGGCCAGGCCTATGCCGACTCGATTCCGATGCTGGTGATATCCAGCGTCAACCACACCGCCAGTCTCGGCAAAGGTTGGGGGTGTCTGCACGAAACCCAGGATCAGCGTGCAATCACCGCGCCGATCACCGCGTTCTCGGCGGTGGCGCTCAGCGCCGAAGACCTGCCCGAGTTGATCGCCCGTGCCTACGCGGTGTTCGACAGTGAACGTCCACGTCCGGTGCACATCTCGGTGCCGCTGGACGTGCTGTCGGCAAAAGTCAGCCGCGACTGGAGTAATGAAGTGGTGCGTCGCCCAAGCCGTGGCGTGCCGGCAGCCACGGCGCTGGATCAGGCTGTCGCCAAACTGCAAAGCGCCAAACGACCGATGATCATCGCCGGTGGTGGCGCATTGAATGCGCAGCGGCAAGTGCATGAACTCAGCACCCGACTCGCCGCGCCGCTGTTCACCAGTGTCGCCGGCAAAGGCCTGTTGCCGCCGGATGCACCGCTCAATGCCGGCTCGACCCTGTGCGTAGAGCCGGGCTGGCAACTCATCGCCGAGGCCGACGTGGTGCTGGCGGTCGGCACCGAAATGGCCGACACCGATTTCTGGCGCGAGCGTCTGCCGCTGAATGCCGAACTGCTGCGCGTGGACATCGACCCGCGCAAATTCAACGATTTCTACCCGTGCGCGGTGGCGCTGCAAGGCGATGCGCAACACACCCTAGCCGCGTTGCTGGAGCGTCTGTCGCCCGCCAACCGCGATGCCAGTTCAGCGATCGCGTCTGTCGCAGCACTGCGTGAAGCGGTGAGAAACAGCCACGGCCCGTTGCAGTCGATCCATCAAGCGATTCTCGAACGTATCGCCGCCGAGCTGCCGGACGATGCCTTCATCAGCACCGACATGACCCAACTGGCCTACACCGGCAACTATGCCTTCAACAGCCTGGCGCCACGCAGCTGGTTGCATCCGACCGGTTACGGCACCTTGGGTTATGGCTTGCCGGCGGGCATCGGCGCCAAGTTCGGCGCGCCGCAGCGGCCAGGTCTGGTGTTGGTCGGCGACGGCGGTTTCCTCTACACCGCGCAAGAACTGGCCACCGCCGTCGAAGAGCTGGACAGCCCGCTGGTGGTGTTGCTCTGGAACAACGATGCGCTGGGGCAGATCCGCGACGACATGATCGGGCTGGATATCGAGCCGATTGGCGTGCTGCCGCGCAACCCGGACTTTGCCGCCCTTGGCCGCGCGTTCGGTTGCACGGTGACCGAGCCGCAAAGCCTGGCCGAGCTGCAAACCGATCTGCGCCACGGCTTCAAGCGCAACGGCGTGACCCTGATCGAGCTCAAGCATGCGTGCGCGCTCTGACGCCATTTTTACAATAGGGATACCGCCATGCGCTTCTCCGATCTGACGCAACGCATCGCTGGTGACGGCGCTGCCGCCTGGGACATTCATTACCGCGCACTGGCGCTGCAAGAGCAGGGTGAGGACATCCTGCTGTTGTCAGTCGGCGACCCGGATTTCGACACCCCGGTGCCGATTGTGCAGGCAGCCATCGACAGCCTGTTGTCCGGCAACACCCACTACGCCGATGTGCGCGGTAAACGCGCACTGCGTGAAAGCATCGCAAAACATTACGGGAAACGCAGTGGCCAGCACGTCTCGGCGGAGCAGGTCACCGTGCTCGCCGGGGCGCAATGCGCGTTGTTCTGCGTGGCTCAGTGCGTACTGAATCCGGGCGACGAGGTGATCGTCGCCGAACCGATGTACGTCACCTATGAAGCGGTGTTCGGTGCCTGTGGTGCGGTGGTGATTCCGGTGCCGGTGCGTTCTGAAAACGGCTTTCGGGTGTTGCCCGAAGACGTCGCTGCACGCATCACCCCGCGCACTCGGGCGCTCGCGCTCAACAGTCCGCATAACCCGTCGGGCGCCAGTTTGTCCCGTGGCACGTGGCAGGCGCTGGCGCAGCTGTGCATCACTCACGACCTGTGGCTGATTTCCGATGAGGTCTACAGCGAGTTGCTGTTCGACGGCGAACACATCAGCCCGGCGAGTTTGCCGGGCATGGCCGAGCGCACCGCGACGCTCAACAGCCTGTCGAAATCCCACGCCATGACCGGCTGGCGCATCGGCTGGTCAATCGCACCGCCCGCCTTGGCCGAACACCTGGAAAACCTCGCGCTGTGCATGCTCTACGGTTTGCCGGATTTCGTGCAGGACGCCGCCGTCGTCGCACTCGAAAGCCACTTGCCGGAACTGGAAGCCATGCGCGAAGCCTATCGCCAACGTCGCGATCTGGTCTGCGACTGCCTGGCCGATTGTCCCGGCGTGCGGGCCTTGAAACCCGATGGCGGGATGTTCGTGATGGTCGATATCCGCGACACCGGGCTCAGCGCCCAGGCGTTCGCCGACCGCCTGCTTGATCGCCACGGCGTCTCGGTGTTGGCCGGCGAAGCGTTCGGCCCGAGCGCTGCCGGGCACATTCGCCTGGGACTGGTGCTGGGGGCGGCGCCGTTGCGTGACGCCTGCCAGCGAATTACTCGTTGCGCCACTGAACTGATGGAAGCCCAAGTCTATGCATAACCACAAGACGCTGTTTATCGATGGCCGCTGGCAAACCCCGTCGGGGCAGGGCATCGCCGAGGTCATCAACCCGGCCACTGAAGAGGTCGCAGGTTCGGTGCCGCTGGGCGATGAGCGCGATGTCGACAATGCGGTGGCTGCGGCGCGCCGGGCCTTCGGTTCATGGTCGCGAACGCCGTCGAGTGTTCGCGCCGGTTACCTGCGTGCGCTCGCCGAGCAGTTACGTGCGCGGGCCGACGAGATGGCAGCGGTCATCACCACTGAGTTGGGGATGCCGGTGCAATGGTGCCGTTCGGTGCAGGTTGACGGACCCATCATCGGCCTGGAGCAATACGTCGAACTCGCCGGCTTGATGGATGAAGTGCGCGAGGTCGGCAATTCGCTGGTCATCCGCGAGGCGGTCGGTGTCTGCGCTTTCATCAACCCGTGGAACTACCCGCTGCATCAACTGATTGGCAAGCTCGCGCCGGCGTTGGCAGCCGGTTGCACCGTGGTGGTCAAACCGAGTCAGGAAACTCCGCTCCACGCGTTTTTGCTGGCGCAGATAATCGAAGCGATCGGCTTGCCGGCGGGGGTGTTCAACCTGGTCAGCGGTCCGGGTTCGAAGGTCGGCGAAGCGCTGGCCAAACACCCGGACGTGGACATGGTGTCGTTCACCGGCTCCACTGGTGCCGGGGTTCGCGTGGCACAAGCGGCGGCGCCTTCGGTGAAGCGTGTGTGCCTGGAACTGGGCGGAAAGTCAGCGCTGTTGATTGCCGAAGACGCGGACCTGGCCGCCGCCGTGCGCTACGGCGTGCAGGACGTGATGATCAACTCCGGGCAGACCTGCACCGCGTTGACCCGCATGTTGCTGCCCGCCAGTCGTTACGCCGAGGCCGTGGAACTGGCGATTGCCGAAACCCAAAGCCTGCGCATGGGCGATCCGCTGGACCCGCAGAGTTTCCTCGGGCCGATGTGTTCGGCGGCGCAACGGCGCACCGTGCTTGACTACATTCAGGTCGGCCAGCAGGAAGGCGCGCGGCTGCTGTGTGGTGGTGACACCGCGCTCGAATTCGAGCGCGGCTATTACGTCAGCCCTACGCTGTTCGCCGATGTCGACAACCGCATGCGCATCGCCCAGGAAGAAATCTTCGGCCCGGTGCTGTGCCTGATTCCCTACGCCGATGAAGCGCAAGCGATTCAGATCGCCAACGATTCGCCGTTCGGCTTGTCTAGCGGTGTCTGGGCCGGCAGCACCAAACGCGCTTTGCAGCTTGGGCGGCAGTTGCGCGCCGGGCAGTGCTTTCTCAACGGCGCGGCGTTCAATTATCAGGCGCCGTTCGGGGGCTACAAACAATCGGGCAATGGCCGGGAATGGGGAGAAGAAGGGCTCAACGAATTCGTGGAAGTGAAGGCGATCCAGGTGTGACCTTTGGCGATTCAAACGATCTGCGCACCGTTATCGTCCGCCCATACAAAACCTGTAAACGTTTAGGGAATTGCCATGAAAGTTTTGATTGTCCACGCTCACCCGGAGCCGAAATCCTTTACCGCTGCCCTGCGTGACCAGGCGGTGGCGACCCTTGAGGCCCAGGGGCATGAGGTCCGGGTCAGCGACCTGTACGCCATGAACTGGAACCCGGTGGCCAGCGCCGATGACTTTTCCTCGCGGGAGAATCCCGAGTACCTGGTGTATGCACTGGAGCAACGCCTGGGGGTGAAGAGCCAATCGCTGGCGCCGGACATCCAGCAAGAACTCGACAAGCTGTTGTGGGCCGACTTGCTGATCCTGAACTTCCCGATTTTCTGGTTCTCGGCCCCGGCCATGCTCAAGGGCTGGATTGATCGGGTGCTGGTGTCGGGTATCTGCTACGGCGGCAAGCGTTTTTACGATCAGGGCGGGTTGAGCGGCAAGAAGGCGCTGGTTACCGTCACCTTGGGCGGCCGTGAGCATATGTTCGGTGATGGCGCGATTCATGGTCCGCTGGAGGATATGTTGCGGCCGATCCTGCGCGGCACGCTGGCCTATGTCGGATTTGACGTGCTGGAGCCATTCGTGGCCTGGCATGTGCCTTACATCAGTGATGAAGCGCGCAAGGGATTCCTGCAAAGTTATCAGCAGCGTCTGGAGCATCTGAGTGATGACCGGCCGATGCAGTTTCCGCGGTTGTCGCAGTTTGATGAGGCGTTGTATCCATTGCCTGGTTAAAAAAGGCTTTTGGCCAGGGCTTGGAGGTGAACTCACTGGCCCTATCGCGGGCAAGCCCGCTCCCACAGGGTTTTGTGTCCATCGCGATAATGTGACCGACACAAAACCTGTGGAAGCGGGCTTGCCCGCGATGGGTCCCGAAAGCCCAACCCAAAAAACGAAAACTGCCGAAGCTGTTCATAGCCTGAACAGTTTCGGCAGTGTCCTCAGGTTTAGATCTCCTTCACCGGCGTTTCACCCTCAACCCCTTTGATCAACCCGATGGCATGCAGGCAATCCGCCTTGTTCACATACGATTCGCCACTGGCGATCGTCTCGTGGTTCCCCGCCCTCAAGCGCCAGCGCCATTGTCCTTTACCGGTGCTCGGCGTGCCTTTGGATTGCCTGTAAATCTCGAAATACATTCTGCTCGCTCCATGCGATGGGTCATTGCGACAACCTGTGTGCCGCATCGGGGGCAAGCCTAGCGGAGCTGGGTTTTTTGGCCATCAGGCATTTGTTTCCAGGCATTTGAAAATATTTCAGCCGGCGCAACCGGGCCGGTGCGACTGGCCAAAACCCCCGCAGTTTCGCCCTTGCATCACCTCCCTTGGTCCTGCTTAATACGACACGGCTCATGGCGTCGAGCAGCTGTCGGCGATCTCGGATTGTAGAAAAATCACTATAAAAAAGAGCAATCAATTGACTCATCAGCACGGAACGCAACTGACCGGGCATGTGCAGCTTTCGCTGGTGATCCCGGTGTTAAATGAAGCGGCGACCATTGATTTGTTCATCGCGCGGATCACTGACGTCTTCAAGGATGAAACGCTGATCGGTCTGGAAATGGTGTTCGTCAACGACGGCAGCACCGACACCACGCTCGACCTGCTGCTGGAACGTCAACAGACCGATACGCGCCTGCGCATCGTCGATCTGAGCCGCAATTTCGGCAAGGAAGCGGCCCTGACCGCCGGCTTGCAGACCGCCACCGGCCAGGTGGTGGTGCCGATCGATGTCGATTTGCAGGACCCGCCAGAAGTCATCCTCGAGATGATCGCCCTTTGGCGTGAAGGCTATGAAGTGGTGCTGGGGCATCGTGTGAGTCGCAAGACCGACTCCTGGGCCAAGCAAACCTCGGCCAACTGGTTCTACCGCCTGCACAACAAAATCGCTGAGCAACACCTGCCGGAAAACGTCGGTGATTTTCGGCTGATGGACCGTTGTGTGGTGGATGCCCTGCAAACCCTGCCCGAGTCCCGGCGCTTCATGAAAGGCCTGTTTGCCTGGGTCGGGTTTCGCACCACTCACGTGAACTACGAGCGCCTTGAACGGGTGGCGGGGGCGAGCAAGTTCAACGGCTGGCGGTTGTGGAACTTTGCGCTGGAAGGCATCACCAGTTTCAGCACCGAACCGCTGCGCATCTGGACCTATCTGGGGCTGTTTGTCTCGCTGATCTCGTTCTCGTTCGCCATTTTCATCATCTTGCGAACCTTGATCTCCGGTGTCGATTTGCCGGGTTATGCCTCGCTGATGGTCGCCGTCACGTTTCTGGGCGGCCTGCAATTGATCGGTATCGGCGTGCTGGGTGAATACCTGGGCCGGACGTATATCGAGTCAAAACGCCGCCCGGTGTACTTGGTGCGGCGTGTCTACGACCCCAAGGACTGAACCATGGATCTCAAGGAAACCGACATCCTCGGTTCAAGCATCGATCAGCACTGGTATTACGCCTCGAAAGCAGCGGCCACCACGCGAATGCTGGGTAACACGCCGTTCACAAGGATTCTCGACGTGGGCGCAGGCTCGGGGTTCTTTTCCCACCATTTGCTGACGCATTCGGCGGCCCGAGAAGCCTGGTGCGTCGACATCAGTTACGACGATGATTCGGACGTCACCACCGCCGGTAAACCGGTGCATTACCGTCGCGGCATCGACTCGGCGGACGCCGATCTGGTGCTGCTGATGGACGTGCTGGAGCATGTCGACGACGACGTCGGGTTGCTCAAGGCTTACGTCGATAAAGTCCCCTCCGGCAGCCGTTTCCTGATGACGGTGCCGGCGTTCCAGTTTCTCTGGAGCGGGCACGACGAGTTCCTGGAACACAGGCGCCGCTATACCTTGCCGCAGCTGGAAACGGTGGCTCGGGACGCCGGCCTGAGCGTGAAGCAGGGCGCGTACTACTTCGGTCTGGTGTTCCCGATTGCCGCCACCCTGCGTTTGTTGCCCAAGGGTGCACAACCGTCGCCACCACGCTCGCAACTCAAGCAGCACCATCCACTGGTGAATACGGTTTTGAAGACGCTGTGCAGCGTCGAACTGCCCTTCATGGGCGCGAATCGTCTGGCCGGGTTGACGGTGTTTGTCCTGGCGCAGAAGCCGTGACGTCAGCTGAAAAATCCGCCTTGATCCAGCGTGGCCTGCGTTTTGCCGTGACCGGGCTGTTCGTCACGGCCCTGCATGCGCTGGTGGCCGTGTTGTTTATCCATTACGTGCTGCCTCTGCCGCCCTTGGCCAATGGCGCGGCATTCGCCGTGGCGACCGTGGTGTCTTACCTGATCAATACCACCTGGAGCTTTTCCGCCCGGTTGCATGGCCGGACGCTGCTGCGCTTCATGATGGTTTCCGCTGCCGGTTTCCTGCTGGCGATGCTGGTGGCCTGGGCTGCGCAAATGGCCGGGCTGCATTATTTGCTGGGGATTGGCGCGGTGGCGCTGACCCTTCCGGCCTTCACCTTTGTATTGCATAACTTCTGGACGTATCGATGAAGGCTTCAGGCAAACAGTGGGTGGTCGCATGGCTGCCACTGTTAATGGGCGTTGTGTCGTTTCTCATGGTGATCGGGCCACGCGCGCTGGACCCGCAAAACATTGCCTGGCTGGAAAGCGGTGACCCGGCGACTCATTATTTGGGCTGGGCGTTTTTCCGACACGCTCCATGGACATTTCCGCTCGGGCTGAACCCTGCCTACGGGTTGGAACTGGGCAACGCGATCATCTTCTCTGACTCCAATCCGCTATTGGCTTTGCTGTTCAAACCCTTCAGTGCATGGCTCCCCGAGACGTTTCAATACTTCGGCATCTGGCTGTTGATGTGCTTTGTGCTGCAAGCCTGGTTTGCCTGGAAATTGATGGGGCTGGTAACACCCAGTGTCTTGCTCGGGCTGTTGGGAACGGGTTTGTTCCTGTTTTCGCCGCCAATGTTCTTGCGCATGGGCAGTCATCTGTCACTTGCCGGCCATTTTCTGATCCTCGCGGCGCTGTACCTGGCATTGCTGCCCAATGTGGCGCGACGCCGACTGGCTTGGGGTTCGCTGTTGGCGGCTACCGCGCTGGTGCATGCGTACCTGTTGGCGATGGTGGCCTTAATCTGGGTGGCCGATCTTGTCGGCAGAACTTTCAAACATCAGCTGAAATGGCGCACTGCACTGATCGAGTTGGCCCTGCTGTTTTTGCTGGTGAGTGTGTGCTGCTGGCAGGCCGGGTATTTCAGCGTCGGCGACGGTACCGTTTCCGCCGGTTTTGGTCTGTATCGCATGAATTTGCTGGCGCCGATCGATGCGAACGGTTGGTCGCTGGTATTGCCGAATCTGCCGGAAGGCAGCGGCGACTACGAAGGTTTCAACTACCTGGGGGCGGGCCTGCTGTTGCTGGCGATCTGCGCTGGCGTCGTGCTGTTTCGTCGCACGACGGGCGTTGGCAACACGCTACGTGGTCTTCCTGTTCTGTTGTTGACCCTGATCGGCTTGACGCTGTTTGCGCTCTCGAACGACATCGGCGTTGGCCGGTTCGGTTTTCATTACTGGCTGCCGGAGCGATTCGTCGATCGGGCCAACATTTTTCGCGCATCGGGACGGATGTTCTGGCCGGTGTTCTACGCCATCGTGCTTGTCGTCATTTATCTGGTGGTGCGCGGCCATCGACCGCGTGTTGCCGCCTGTTTGCTGGCGTTGGCGATGTGTGTCCAGGTCGTGGATACCCAGGATGGCTGGGCGGGGCTGCGTCAAAACCGGATGATGGCCAAGGCTTCGCAGTGGTCCACCCCACTGCGCGATCCATTCTGGGCCAGTGCGGCCTTGCACTATGCAAAGGTTCGTTCGTTGCAGCCACAGAATCAGTCGGATACCTGGCAGCCCATCGCCAATTACGCCGCCAGCCAAGGGCTGAAAACCGACACCGCTTATCTGGGCCGCATGAGTTCGAAGGCGCTGGAACGGGCTCGACAAAACGCCGCACGGATGCTGCAAACAGGCCAGTACGAGCCGGATTCGCTGTACATCCTTGATGAAAAATCGATGCTTGAGGCCGTCAAAAGTGTCCGCAGCGACACCGATCTGCTGGCCCGCATTGACGGACTGGTGGTGTTGGCTCCGGGCTGGAAGCAATGCGCTCAATGCCTTGCGATGGAAGACGGGGGACGCTCGATGCAGTCGGTCCCGTTGATCAGACAGGGGCAACAACAACTGTTCAACTACAGGACGTCGAGTCTGGCCAACGGGTGGTCGCCCCCTGAAACCTGGGGCACCTGGTCGGAAGGCGCAGAGGCCGAGATTCTGCTGCGGGTTTCGCCCAAGGCTCAGTCCATCGCAATCGAGGCGCTGGCCTTCGTGCAGCCCAATCACGAGAGTCAGACGATGGTCTTTACCATCAACGGCGTACAGGCGTTGTCGACTCGTCTGACGAGGTTGCAGGGTAATCACATCGAAATCCCCCTCACACCGGCCATTCACGACGCCATCGCCCGGGACTCGATGATGCGCATCCACGTGCAATTGCCCGACGCTATCAGCCCGAAACAACTGGGGCTGGGGGATGATCAGCGCGTCATGGGCCTGGGGTTGAAGTCGCTGACCGTGCAGTGATTCACCCGTACACGGCGCCCATGCGGATAGACGCCGGCCCCAAGGTCTTTCTACACTGCCTGCAGTGTTGAGGAACGGGGGCAAGGAATGAATCGCAACGAACTGCGCAAGGCTGACATCAACCTGATGGTGGTGTTCGAAACGTTGATGCTCGAGCGCAACGTCACGCGGGTGGCGGAGAAGCTGTTTCTCGGCCAGCCGACCATCAGTGCCGCGCTCAACCGACTGCGGACGATGTTCAACGATCCGCTGTTCATTCGGGTCGGCCATCGCATGGAGCCGACGGCGCGGGCCGAGGAAATTATCCTGCACCTGTCGCCGGCGCTGGACTCGTTGTCGGTGGCCCTGAGCCTGACCCACGATTTCGACCCGGCCAGCAGCACCATGACCTTTCGCATCGGGCTGTCGGATGACGTCGAGTTCGGCCTGCTGCCACCACTGCTGCGCGCCTTGCGCCAGGAAGCGCCGAAGGTGGTGTTCGTGGTTCAGCATGTCGATTACTGGCGCATTCCCGACTTGCTGGCCTCCGGCGATATCACGGTCGGCATCAGCCAGACCCGCGGCCTGCCAGCCAACGCCAAGCGCAAGTTGTTGCGGCACATCCAGCCGAGCATTTTGCGCGCCGATGCTTCGGACACCCCGCTGACCCTCGACGAATATTGCGCGCGCCCACATGTGTTGGTGTCGCACACGGCCAACGTCAGTGGCTACGCCGATGAATGGCTGGCGGAAATCGGCCGTACCCGTCAGGTCGTGCTTTCGGTGCCGCAATACAGTTCGTTGCCGGCCCTGCTGGCCGGCACCGACCTGATCGCCAGCCTGCCGGATTACGCGGCCGAGGCGATGGCCGCGTCCGGCCATCTATTCAAGGAACCCTTTCCGTTCAAGACCCCGACGCTGGACTTGTCCATGGTCTGGCTCAGCCACGTCGATACCGACCCGGCCGAACGCTGGTTGCGTGCGCGGCTGGAGGCGTTCATGAGTGAGCGCCCGGAGTTGCCGCTGCCCAAATGAGTCAGACGACGCTGTGTTATATGTAAGACCTTTCTGCACACTACCAGGAGCCAGACCATGCCCCACCTGCACATGGAATACACCGCCAACCTGCCCGGCCTGAACGCCGACGTGGCGTTGATCCGGCTCAATAATGCCTTGGTGGCTTCCGGTCAGTTTGCTGCGGAGTTCGATATCAAGAGCCGTGCGGTGAAGGTCGCGACGTTCAAGGTCGGCACGGCGATGGGGGAAAGGGCGTTTGTGCATGTGAAGCTGGCGCTGCTGAGCGGTCGCCCGCCGCAGATCAAAAAGCAGTTGTCCGATAGCCTGCTGGCCGTGGTGCAGGAACTGTGTGAATGGCCGACAGGGGTTGAAGTCCAGTTGTGCGTGGAGATCCTCGACATCGACCGTGAGTCCTACACCAAGACCGCCATTGGCCACTGAGTTTCAGGCCATTTCCTGCTCGGCGCAGGCTTTGATCACTTGCTCGCGCAGCCAGGTGTTGGCGCTGTCCTGATCGACGCTTTGACTCCACTGCATGTCCAGGGTGAAACCCGGCAAGCCGTTGGGCGCTTCGCAGTGATTGAAGATCGCCTCGTTGGCCAGCAATTGCTGGATACGGCGGGGCAACGTCAGGATGAAGTCGGTGCCGGTGATCATTTTCAGCGCCGCGCTGTAGCTGTTGGAGCGCGCGATAATTTGCCGTTTGTGCGCCTGTTGCGCCAGCCAGCCATCGACCATGTTGGTGGTGGATGTCCACGGCGTCGGAAACACATGCCGGCGTTCGACAAAAGCCTTCAGGCTTAAACGGGGTTCCAGTGGCGTGGCGCGCTTGTCAAAGACGCAGACCAGATCATCTTCCAGCAACAACCGGGATTTGAGGTCGCTGTGGCTGCGATGAAGATGGGGGCCGAAACAAATCACCAGGTCGAGGCTGCCATCGCGCAGGTCTTCGGCGGGGATGTCGGTTTCGAACTTGTGCATGTTGACCATCACCGGCAGGTCGGCGAAATCGAAGCTTTTCAACAGGCGCGGCAGGATCAACTGCTCGAAGTATTCCGGTGCGCAGATATTGAACGTGACCGGTTGCAAGGTCGGGTCGAACGACTGGGCGCCGGCGTGGCAGAGGTTGATGCTTTCGAGGATCTTCAGCACATGGGTGTACATGGTGCTGGCTTTGTAGGTGGGGCGCATACCCGTGCGGGTATTGATGAATAACTCGTCTTCAAAACTGGTGCGCAGTTTCTTCAGGCAGTAACTCACGGTGGACTGGCTGACGCACAGCGCCTCCGACACACCGGTGACGCTGCTTTGCTCATACACGGCGACAAACACCATGAGGTCCTGCATATCGAGCTTTCTAAGCAAGTTACTGTTCAGCATCCATTCGGTCTCGCTGTGCTCCTTGCGCTGACTGTGCGCAAACGTGTGCGAACGATCCTAACGGAACGATGGTGCCAGGAGAATGCCCCGTAGGACGTTTCACAGTCAGTTGTGGGACAGAAAATGTTACGAACACGACTTATGAATTTAATCCCACAAAACATGGCCGAAGGCCTTTACCCATGACCGGTGGCAGGCACTGCGCGGTAAGGTGCTGAACAGCGTGCTCAGGCAGCGGCAGGAAATTGCCTGGCGTAATGCCGCGGATTGAAACGCAGGGCCATCAGGATCATCAGCGCCATGACACCGGTCAGGCACCACCAGGCCGATTCGAAGCTGCCCGACTGATCGCGGACCATCCCGGCCATCAGCGGCGAGAGGCCGGCGATCAGGTAGCCGATGCCTTGTACGAAGGCCGTCAGCCCGCCGGCGCGTTGCGGGTTGTCGAGGTGATCCAGCGACACAATCAGGCTCATCGGGAACAGGCCGCCGATGCCCAGCCCCAACAGGCACGGCCATAGCAGGCTGAAGTGTTGCGGGCTGAGGATAAGCCCACAGAAACCGGCCATGATCAGCGCCAGCAACACCACCAGCACCAGGCGTCGGTCACGGCTGCGGTTGGCGATGGCGGGGGTCACCAGCCCGGACAGCACTTCCATGGCCGTCAAGAAGCCCAGCAGCAAACCGGCATTTTGTTCGCTCCAACCCTTTTCCACGTAGTACGGCGCCAGCCAAGCCAGCACACAGGTGTAGGACGCAGTGCCCAAACCGAAGAAGAGGGCGAGTAACCAGGCGCGGGAATGAGTGAAGAACGATGTGTTGCGTGGTGCCGGTGCCGGTGCCGTTGATGTCCCCGGCCGCCCGAGGGGCCAGAACAGCAATGCCACCAGGGCCAGCGCGGCCCAGATTGCCAGCCCCACGCGCCAACTGCCGGTGCGGGCCATCACCAGGGGCGCAAACGAGGCCGCTATCGCCGCTCCGCCCATGATCGACGTCACATAGAGTCCCATGCACACGGCAACGTTGTCGCTGAAGCGGGATTTGATCAGCGCCGGCATCAATGCCTGGATCAGCGCAATACCGATGCCGGCCAGCATGGCGCTGAGGATCAGTTCGGCGGCCGAGTCCACGAACAGCCGCAAGACCGTGGCCAGGCCAATGATCATCAGCGAAATCACCACTGTGCGCTGTTCGCCAAGGCGTTGGCTGACGCTCAGGCCGAAGAACATCGCCAGCCCCATGGCCATGACCGGCAACATGGTCAGCAGCGAGGCCAGGCTGAAACTCAACGGGATGTCCCCGCGAATGGCCGACAGCAAAGGCCCGACGGCCGCCATCGACGGACGCAGGTTCAGGGCGACGAGGACAATACTGACCATCAGCCAGAGGGCAGGGCGGGAGGTTGTGCGAACGTTTTCCATCAATCGGGCCTTCAATAACAAGGAGCCGATTAGGCGCGTGAGACCTGGAGGCCGCAAATCAGATAGTCCGCAGCGGTATTTAAAAATTAAATACCTCCGTCACACCACAATTCCCCCTGTGGGAGCGGGCTTGCTCGCGAAAGCGGTGTGTTAGTCGGCACATGCATTGACTGACACACCGCTTTCGCGAGCAAGCCCGCTCCCACAGGGGATATTGGGTGTCTGGGCAATTGATTGTTTAGTCTGCCCACACCCAAAGTTCTTCAAATCCTGATTTAACGACCTGACCGCCCGTGTGACGCTGCTGCTCATCTGTTTTCTGTGGTTTTTTCTATGGACGGTTGCCCCGTCGCACTTCCCTCCGAATTAGCCTTCTGGGCGCTCTGGCACTGCCGGCACGCGCGCCCGCCGGATTTCTGCCTTTCCCGTTGATTCTTCTGACAGGTCCCGCGCTGTGCGACGGGATCAAACCGGCAGCGCCTGCGCGTTGCCTGACGCGGAAACAAGAGAATTCCCATGAGTTGTGCCACGACCTCCTTCGCCACGAAGCAAGAAGCTTTGACCTTTCTCGAACAGAACCCGGATATCGAGATGTTCGAGCTGTTCATCCTCGACAACAACGGCGTGCCACGGGGCAAGTTGCTGCATCGTGATGAACTGCTTGCGGTGTACGAAAGCGGGCGGCCGTTGCCGAGTACCATTCTCGGCCTGACCATCAACGGCGATGACGTGGAAAACTCAGGCCTGGTCTGGGACGTTGGCGACATCGATTGCCGGGCGTACCCGATCAGCGGCAGCTTGACCCGCATGCCGTGGCGGTTGATTCCGACGGCGGCGGTGCAGGTCAGCATGCACCCGAAGGAAGGCATGCCGGCGACGATTGCCGATCCACGGCATCTGCTGGCGAAGGTGATCGAAGGCTTGCAGGCCGACGGTTATTACCCGGTGATGGCGGCGGAGCTGGAGTTCTATTTGCTCGATCAGCAGCGCGACAGCAACGGTCGGCCACAGCCGGCGCGGGACGTCGATGGTGGGCGACCGCGTTCGACGCAGGTCTACGGTTTACGGGAGCTGGAGCAGATCGAGCCGTTTCTGGCGGATCTCTACAGTGCCTGCAAACTGCAGGGTATTCCGGCACGCACGGCGATTTCCGAATACGCGCCGGGGCAAGTGGAAATCACCCTCGAACACCGCACCGACGCGCTGCAGGCGATGGACGAAGCGGTGCGCTACAAACGGCTGGTCAAAGGTGTCGCGCATAAACACGGGATGACCGCCTGCTTTATGGCCAAACCGTTCGATGACCTGGCGGGCACCGGCATGCACATGCACGTCAGCCTGGCGGACAAGGACGGCAACAACCTGTTCGCCAGTGAGTCCCCGGACGGCACGCCACTGCTCAAACACGCGGTCGGTGGCATGCTCAGTACCTTGCTCGATTCGTTGCTGATGTTCTGCCCGAACGCCAACTCTTACCGTCGATTCCAGACCAACAGCTATGCGCCGCTGGCAGCGACCTGGGGAGTGGACAACCGCACCGTGAGTTTGCGCGTGCCCGGTGGCCCGGCGTTCTCACGGCACATCGAGCACCGCATCTGCGGCGCCGACGCCAACCCGTATCTGGCCGCCGCAGCGATTCTGGCCGGCATCCATCGCGGCATTCGCGAACAGCTTGACCCGGGCGCACCCGTGGAAGGCAATGGTTACGCCCAGGCCACGGAACTGTTGCCAACCGATTGGCTGACCACCTTGCGGGCGCTGGAAGGTTCGACCTGGGCGCGTGAAGCGTTCGGCGCAGAATTCCTTGGCGTATACCTGGCGGTGAAGCGCGCCGAGTATCGGCAGTTCATGGGCGAAGTCGGGGAGCAGGACTGGCGTTGGTATTTACATCAGGCCTGAACAGAAGCTGAACCATTCTCAAATAAGTTAAAAGTGTCGATCTCATAACAGGAGCCCACTAATCGTTGGCTTCTTTTTCACAAAAAATTGATGGTTGACTGGCTAAAGTTAGTGCTGTCACGGTAAATGAAATTTTCACATTTGCCGAGGGCCCTTCTTTTCAGGAACAGCCAACCATCATGTTGAAGTTCAAACCCGTGCGCCCCGAATGGGTGACACTGATTGCCAGCGCCTTTCTTTTAACAGGCTTTAATTTAGTGCTCTGGCAGCACCTGTTTGATATCACCGCGTCCGACGGCAAGGGCATCGTCATGCGCGTCGCGTTCGGCGTGATGATTCTCGCGGCGTTCAATATTGTGCTGACCTTCCTGGCATTCCGACGCGTGATGAAGCCGGTCTTGATTCTGATCTTCATGATCAGCGCCGGGGTCGCTTACTTCATGAGCCAATACGGTGTGCTGATCGACACCGGCATGTTGCGCAACTTTGCGCAAACCAACGCGACGGAAGTGCGTGACTTACTCTCGTTGAAGTTGCTGGTCTATATTCTTCTGCTTGGTGTTTTGCCTTCATGGTTAGTGTGGAAAGTTCCGGTTAATTACCGCCGCTGGCACCGTGAGTTGTTAAGTAAGGCACTGGTGAGTGTCGCTTCAGTCGCGGTCATCGGCGGCGTCGCGCTGGTGAATTATCAGGGCTTGTCTTCGTTGTTTCGCAATCACCATGAATTGCGTCTGATGGTGGTACCGAGTAACTACATCGGTGCTTCGTTCGGTTTTATGCGCGAGCAAGTCGTCTCCGCCCGGCAACCCTTCGTCAAGGTCGGTGAAGATGCCCAGCGAAATCCCGCCTGGCAAACCCACGGCCGTAAATCCCTGACGGTGCTGGTCGTTGGCGAAAGTGCCCGGGCCGAGAACTTCGGCATTCTGGGTTACAACCGCGACACCACCCCAAAACTGGATAAGGAAGCCGGCCTGATCGCGTTCACCGACGTGCATTCCTGCGGCACGGAAACGGCCGTCTCAGTGCCGTGCATGTTCTCGAACATGGGCCGCAAGAATTACAACGCCAGCACGGCGAAGAATGAAGAGGGCCTGCTGGACGTGCTCAAGCGCGCCGGTCTCGACGTCATCTGGCGTGACAATCAATCGGGCTGTAAAGGCACGTGCGACCGGGTCACCCTCGATGACGTGAGCAACCTAAAGGACCCGGTGCTGTGCGCCAACAGTGAATGCCGCGACGAAATTCTCCTGCAAGGTCTGCAGCACTTCATCGATACGCTGGATAAGGACACCGTGCTGGTCCTGCACCAGATGGGCAGCCATGGCCCGGAATACTTCAAGCGCTACCCGAAAGAGTACGAACGCTTTACTCCAGTCTGTGAAAGTAATGCGCTGAACAATTGCAGTCGCGAAAGTATCGTCAACGGTTATGACAATACGCTGGTGTACACCGACCACGTGCTGTCGACCCTGATCGATCTGTTGCGCAGTAATCAGGACAAAGTGGATACCGCCATGTTGTATCTGTCAGATCACGGCGAATCCCTGGGCGAATACAACCTGTTCCTCCATGGCACGCCTTACATGCTGGCACCGGAACAACAGAAACACGTGGCCATGTTGGCGTGGTTCTCCGACAGCTACCAAAAGTCGTTCTCGGTGGACACCCATTGCCTGCAACTGAGCCGCGACAAACCCCTGAGCCAGGACAACCTGTTCCATTCGATGCTGGGTCTGCTGGAGGTCAACAGCAAAGTCTACAACCAAGGGCTGGATATGTTCGCGGGTTGCCGTGGTGCCGTGATCGACGGAGTGTTGGCCAAAGAGTAACTGTGTCGACCTTTTTTTCACGGACCGGTCGTTAACCTGCGGCCGGCATATTTTCCTACAAGAGTCATTACCCATGTCCGCGCAACCTCCATCCGCCATCGAGCTTGAGTTCGCCCGGCGCTACGATCAGGAACACGCCCGCGTCTGTCTTCAGCCGCGACCGCGAGGCCTGGCGGGGCGCTTGACGTTCTGGCGCGACGAGCAACTGGTGCGCAACGCGTTGAAGGTCGCCGGTGAGCCGGGCTTGATTCTTGATGTGGCCTGCGGTGCCGGGCGTTTCTGGCCGGTGTTGGCCGAGCATACGAACCGCGTGATCCTCGCGTCCGACCCTTCGCAGGACATGCTCAACCACGCCCAGACTCACCATTCGCCAAGCATGCTCAAGCGGATCAAGACGTTCCAGAGTTCGGCCTTCACCCTTGGCTTGTCGGCGAACGCGGTCGACAGCATTTTTTGCATGCAACTGTTTCAGCATATCGACAGCCCGGAGCATCGGTTGGCCCTGCTGGCAGAGTTCCACCGTGTGAGTCGCGATACAGTGATTGTGGCAGTACGGATCGATGCACATTTCAAGCTCCGCCGCTCGGGCGCAACGGGCGCTCACCCCCGGCCGCTGGCCGGCAAGGCGGAGTTCGAAGCCGAATTCAGGCTCGCGGGTTTCAGCTTGCTCAGTCACCAGGACTTCCTGCCCGGTTGTGCACGAATGCGGGTCTACGTGCTGCGCAAGGCCAGTTAACCTCCGCTTGTCAGACATTTCTTGCCGTCAGGCAGGTCTTTTCGCTAAAGCTCTTGTTCAGTGGATGCGCGGAAATCGCCGGGGGCGATATATACTGCGCGCCATTCTTCAAGGGAGAGCCGTGTGGCCATCGATATTCACTGGATTCGCGACAACGATAGCCTCGGTCAGTTTTGCGCCGAGTGGCAGCAGCTGCCCTACGTTGCCCTCGACACCGAATTCATGCGGGTCGACACCTTTTACCCGATCGCAGGCCTGCTGCAGATCGGCGATGGCGTACGCGCTTACCTGATTGACCCACTGACCATCGACAACTGGCAGCCTCTGGCCGCGTTGCTGGAAAACCCGGCGGTGGTCAAAGTCGTCCATGCGTGCAGCGAAGACCTCGAAGTGTTGCTGCGTCTGACCGGCAGCCTGCCAGCGCCGCTGTTCGATACACAATTGGCCGCCGCTTACCTGAACCTCGGTTTCTCGATGGGTTATTCACGGTTGGTGCAGGAAGTGCTCGGCATCGACCTGCCCAAGGGCGAAACCCGTTCCGACTGGCTTCAACGTCCGCTTTCCGATACCCAGATCAGCTACGCCGCCGAAGATGCCTTGCACCTGGCGGAAGTTTTCGTGCAGCTGCGTCCGAAGCTGTCCGACGACAAGTACGCCTGGGTCCTGGAAGACGGCGCCGAGCTGGTGGCCAACCTGCGCCGCGAGATCGATCCCTACGAGGTCTATCGCGAAGCCAAGCTGGCCTGGAAGCTCTCCCGCGCCCAGCTCGCCGTGTTGCGTGAACTCTGCGCCTGGCGTGAGCGCGAAGCCCGCGCCCGCGACCTGCCGCGCAATCGCATTGTCCGTGAGCACTCGCTGTGGCCATTGGCGCGCACGCAACCGGACAACCTCGGCGCGCTGGCGAAAATCGAAGACATGCACCCGCGTACCGTGCGTCAGGACGGCGAATTTCTGCTTGATCTGATCAAGCGCTCTGGCAGTGTGTCGCCAGATCAATGGCCGCCCGCCGTGCCAGAGCCGCTGCCGGTGGACGCCGCCAACCTGGTCAAACAGCTGCGTGCGATCGGCCAGGCCGAAGCCGAGCGCCTTAACATTGCGCCGGAACTGATGCTGCGCAAGAAAACCCTGGAAGCGCTGCTCAAGAGCGGCTACCCCAACGGTCCTTACCAATTGCCTGATTCGCTGCGTGGCTGGCGCCGCGAATTGATGGGCCAGGCGCTGCTCGACAGCTTGGCCACCGCCGGAGAACAGCCTTGAAACGTATTTGCTCCATCTATCGAAGCCTGAAGAAAAACGAGATGTACCTCTATGTGCTAAAAAGCGATGCACTGGAGCGCGTCCCGGAAAGTTTGATGGCCGCCTTCGGCAAACCTCATCACGCTTTCGATCTGGTGCTGACCCCCGAGCGCAAACTGTCGCGCGAGGACATCACCGTGGTCCTGGAAAACCTTGAGAAGCAGGGCTACCACCTGCAAATGCCACCGGCCGAAGACGAATACATCGAACACTTGCCGGAAGAATTGCTGCGACGCAACGACCCGATGTGATCGGCAGACAGGCTCTGTTCAGAGTCTGTGTGAAACACTGGAATGATTTTGGCGATGGCCAGGGCGACGGAGCGAAACTCCGTCGGCGGCCGTTTGCACTGTTTTCGAAAGGTTTGAACCATGCGCGTTCTGATTGCTGAACACGACCACCCCGTGTACGCCCAACTGTTACGTCAGGCTGCGCCTGATCTGGAAGTGCTGACCAGCGGCGACTCCGCCGAACTGGCCAGCCAGGCGGCCGACTGCCCGATCTGGCTGGGCCAGCCGGACCTGCTGGCAAACTTGTTGCGCCAGGGCCACCAGCCACAATGGCTGCAATCGACCTGGGCCGGCATCACGCCGCTGCTGGCCGACGGTTTGCGCCGCGATTATCGTCTGACGCGAGCGGTGGGGATTTTTGGTCAGGTCATGGCCGAATACGTCCTGACCTACATGCTCGGCCACGAGCG
This sequence comes from Pseudomonas sp. UMAB-40, assembly GCF_900095275.1. NCBI lineage: Bacteria > Pseudomonadati > Pseudomonadota > Gammaproteobacteria > Pseudomonadales > Pseudomonadaceae > Pseudomonas > Pseudomonas sp. UMAB-40. The sequence goes on along the minus strand of NZ_LT607557.1, from coordinate 131,298 downwards.
CGAAGTGCTGGCGCGGTTGGTCAGCCAGGTCGAGCGCAAGTGGGACAGTCGTCAGGGCCAGAGCCTGGCGGGACGCAAGGTGTTGATCGTCGGCACCGGTGACATCGGTCAGACCGTGGCAAAGTTCCTAGTACCGTTTGGCGTCGAGTTGTACGGCATCGCCAGCGAAGCCCGCGAGCAGGCGCCATTTGTTGAAGTCGGCGCGCTGGCGGACTTGCCACGGCTGGTCGGTGAAGTGGATTTCGTCATCAATCTGCTGCCCAACACCCCCAATACCCACGACTTGTACGACGCGGCGCTGTTCAAGCAGTTCAAGCCGACCGGGTTGTTCATCAATGTCGGGCGTGGCGTGGCCGTGGTCGACGCGGACCTGGTGGAGGCCTTGAAAGAAGGGCATCTGGCGGGCGCGGTCATCGACGTTTGCCGTCAGGAGCCGCTGCCGCAGCGTCATCCATTCTGGACTGCCTGGGGCTTGCTGCTGACCGGCCACAGCTCGGCACCGACCTCTCCCTCGATGATGGTCAACCTGTTTGTCGAAAACTTGCGGGCGTATCAGGCGGGCGAGGCGTTGCGCGGGGAAGTCGACTTCAACCGCGGCTACTGAACCCACCGCTCACTCGAATAGTGTGCAAAACCTGTGGGAGCGAGCCTGCTCGCGAAAGCGGTCTGTCAGTCAACATTGATGTTGAATGTGACAGCCCTTTCGCGAGCAAGTCGAATCGTCGCACCGCCACTCCCACATTGTTTTTGCGGGGTGGCTTAGAGGGTGAAACTGCCTTCGGCCGCCAGTTCGCTCAACGGGCGGCGCGGGCTTGGTTCTTCGCGCGCTTGCAGGTAATCGGCCAGCGTCGCTTTGTCGCCCAGTTTGCCCACGGCCACCGCCGCGTGCAGTGCGTACCCTTCAGGAATGTTCAGCTCTTTGCGGGTCAGGTCCTGGTCGAAACCGGCCATGCCGTGGGTGTGCCAGCCGCTGATGCTCGCCTGCAGCGCCAGATGGCCCCAGGCCGAACCGGTGTCGAAGGTATGCCACAAGGCCGGGGTTTCTTCGGTGGCGCCGGGTACCGCGAAGGTGGTTTTCGAGATCGCGATTACCAATGCCGAGGCGTGTTGCGCCCAGCCGCGGTTGAATTCATTCAGCAGGCCCAGAAAACGCTCCCAGTTCGGCGTATCGCGACGCGCGTAGAGAAACCGCCAAGGCTGCGAGTTGTAGGCCGATGGCGCCCAGCGTGCGGCTTCGAAGAAGCTCAGCAAGGTTTCTTCGGGAATGGTTTCGCCGGTGAAGGCGCGGGGCGACCAGCGATCGGTGAACTGAGGGTGGATCGCATACTCGGCAACGCGTGGATTTGCACTCATCAGAGATTCCTTGCTTCGTTTGAAAGTGAGGGGCGGCGAAAACCTGCGGGCGCAGTTGGGCTGGGCGCTAAGGTTTTTCCAGAGCCTGGCAGTTCACCTGAATGCAACGCGGTTGAGCGTTAATGGCATTTGGGCATGGCTCCTTGCGACTGGCAAAGCTACGTGGCGGCGCAAAAACTGACAAGCCCCGTTCTACCGGCAGTCGCCAATGCTTGGCCCGCAAGGGCCTTGGCACTAGACTGGCGGCCTTTTCACCACCTGATGTTGATGCTCGAACCATGGCCGCTAAAGTCGAACCGTTCTGGATACGCAAAACCCTCGATCAACTCGATCCGCAGGAGTGGGAATCGCTGTGCGACGGTTGCGGTCTGTGCTGCCTGCAAAAGCTCGAGGATGAAGAGGACAACTCGGTCTATTACACGCGCATCGCCTGCAAACTGCTGGACCTGAAAACCTGCCAGTGCACCGACTACCCGAACCGCCGTGACTTCGTGCCGGACTGCATCCAGCTCACGCCGGGCAAGGCCGAAGAATTCCGCTGGTTGCCGCCGACCTGCGGCTACCGATTGGTCAGTGAAGGCAAGGACTTGCCCCTATGGCATCACCTGGTGTGCGGTGATCGCGAGGCGGTGCACCACGAACGCATTTCCCAGTCCGGGCGCATGCTCGCCGAAGGCAGCGTGGCCGAAGACGATTGGGAAGATCATCTGATTTTCCGCGCGGGTTAATGTGGCGAGCGAGCTTGCTCCCGCCTGAGTGCGCAGCACTCACCAAACAGGCGATAACTACTAGAATTCGGGGCCGCTACGCAGCCCGACGCGAGCAAGTTCGCTCGCCACAACAGGAGTGTGTATGGCTGTCGGATTGCGGCTGGTGTTGGTCGTCGGGCTATGGGCCCTGAGTTCGTCCGTGTGGGCGGCGAAGAAGGTCGATCTGGATTACCACGTGCGCCTGTTGCCGCAAAGCGATCAGGCCGAAGTGCGGCTGACGCTGGCCCAGGGCTCGGCGGTGCGCAGTCTGGATTTCGATCTGGGCGACGGCAGTCACTACAGCGATTTCAAGGCTGACGGCCAATGGCAACTCACGCCGGGCAAGCAGACACGCGGCGTTTGGCGTCCGGCCACTGACAAGGCCAGCCTGACCTACCGCGTGCGCATCAGCCATGGGCGCAAGAGCGGCAGCTTCGATACGCGCATGACACCCACCTGGGCGCTGATGCGCGGTGACGACCTGGTGCCGCCGGCCAGACTCGATCAGCAGGATGGCATCGAGCTGGTGTCACGCCTTGAATTCGAATTGCCCACAGGCTGGAAAAGTGTGGAGACTGCCTGGCCGCGCATCGGCAAGAACAAATTTCGCATCGATAACGTCTCTCGACTGTTCGACCGACCCACGGGCTGGATGCTCGCCGGCCACCTCGGCAGCCGTCGCACGCGGCTGGGGGAAACCGAAGTCACCGTCGCCTCGCCCCAAGGCCAGGGCATGCGCCGCATGGACGTGCTGACGCTGCTGACCTTTGTCTGGCCGCAGGTTCAAGCCGTGTTCCCCCGTCATCCCGTCAAATTGCTGATCGTCGGCGCCAACGACCCGATGTGGCGCGGCAGCCTGGCTGCGCGTGAATCGATCTATCTCAACACGCGTCTGCCGCTGGTCAGTGAAAGCGGCACCAGCGCGGTGGTGCGTGAATTGGCGCAGGTGTTCGGGCGGATCAACGACAAACAGCGCAGTGACTGGATCAGTGAAGGGTTTGCCGAGTATTACGCCATCGAACTGGTGCGCCGCGCGGGTGGCATGAGTGATGAGCGGTATGAGAGTTTGCACGGTAAGTTGGTCAAGGACAGCCAGAAAGTCACGACTTTGCGTGGCGAGCAGATCAACCCGGCACAGGTGTCGAAAGCGGTGTTGTTATTGCAGGAGCTGGATCGCGAGATTCGTTTGAAAACGCGCAACAAGCGCTCGCTCGATGATGTGTTGCGCGGGGCGATGCATCTGGGGAGTGTGGATACCAAAGAGTTTGTTCAGCTCGCGCAAAGCGTGATTGGCGAGTATTCCAAGGTCCTTGATACCGAGTTGCTTCAGTAATACCGCCTTCGCGAGCAAGCCCGCTCCCACACTTGATCTGGTCGTACACAAGATCAATGTGGGAGCGGGCTTGCCCGCGAAGAGGCCGTCAGCCTCAGCGAAAATCCCGGATCAAACCCCGGTCTTGGGCGACTTCAACGAATCATTGCCTGTCACCGTCGCGGTATGGGTCGCCGCCTCGGCATTCGCCTTCAACTTGCTCAATTCTTCCCCGGCCCGCTCGATCTTCGCCCGAACGTTATTCATGTCCTGACGGCTTTTCTCCAGCAGGCTTTTCGCCGAGCTGTGCCCGGTAATCCCGCGAGCCAGCGCTACGCCGCCGATGGCCACCTGGATCAACCCGAAAATACCGCCGCGACGCAGGCCCTTGCTCATCATCACCACGCCACCGGCGAGGGAGCCGACACGCTCCCAGCCGTGTACGTTCTGTTCGGAATGAGTCTGGAACGGGGTGGATTCGATGCGTTCTACGCGTTTGAGTTCGCTCATGATCTGTCTCCAGGCAGGAAGGCTGCTTCAACAATAGATAGTTAAGCTGACTGCCGGGGCGGTCGGCTTGTTCCATCAAATGTGCGGCGATTCAGCGGAATTTTGCCCCGGAACGGGTATTGAGCCCCTTGGACATGCGGTCGTAGAGCACGACGTTGACGGTGGCGGCCAGGTTCATGCAACCGGTGGTCGGGATATAGACCACGTCTTCACACCAGTCGCGAATCTCTTTATCCAGCGAACCGTCTTCCGGGCCGAAGATGTACAGCGCGCGGTCCGGGTGGGTGTATTCGGGGAGTGAGCGGGCGCCTTCGACCAGTTCCACGGCGACGGGCACGCAGCCCAATGGCAGGATTTTCTTCAAATCGTCGATGCCGATCAGCGGGATGTCGTAGTGGACGCGCTTGGTGTCGGTGACGAAGTCGGCGGCGCGTTCATAACGCTTGCCGGTGTAGAACACGGACGCCACGCCATAGCAGCCGGCGGCGCGCATGACCGAGCCGACGTTTTCCGGTGATTTGGGGTTATACAAACCAATGCAGCTGTACCGTTTGTCTGCCACGAGCGGGGTGCCTTCGGGAAAAAACGGCGATTATACGGGGATTGGGGGAGGGGTGTCCGGTTTGGAGATTGGTGGTGTCTGGGTGATTGCTATCGCGGGCAAGCCCGCTCCCACAGTGATTGGCGGTGAGCACAAATGTTGTGTACGCCGCACAACCCTGTGGGGGCGGGCTTGCCCGCGAAGAGGCCAGTCCAGCCACTGAAAATCTTCAGTCGTCTTTTTTCATCAGGCCGGCCAACGCCGCAAACGGGTTATGCGTCGCCTTGGCGATTTTCGGCGTGCTCAGCGAGCCTTCGTGAAAATACTGCTGGTCGGTATACCGCGAGTGTTCGTTGTCGTGGCAATACAGGCACAACAATTCCCAGTTCGAACCATCCTGCGGGTTATTGTCGTGGTTGTGGTCGCGGTGGTGCACGGTCAGTTCGCTCAGGCGCTTGCCAGAGAACTCCCGGGCACAGCGGCCGCACACGTGCGGGTACATCTTCAGGGCCTTGTCGCGGTAACCCATTTCCTTGTCGCGCTGGTTGTCGGCGAGGATGCGATCCAGCTTCGAGGTATTGGTCGGCGTTGACGAACTCATGGGTTCACCTTTGTAAAAGACTAATGACGGTTATGACGTGAGTTTAGCTCAGCCCTTGAGCTTCTCGGCAATCCAGATGGTGTGGCGGGTGCCCTTGTTGCCGTGGGCGAAGACCTGGACTTCCTCGGCCTTGAAGCCGGCTTTCTTCAGTTTGTCGGAAAACTGCTTGTCGGCGCTGGCCGACCAGACCGCCAGCACGCCTTTGGGGCGCAAGGCCTTGGCGCAGGCGCTCAGACCACCGGCGGAGTAGAGCCAGCTGTTGGCCCGTTGGGTCAGGCCTTCGGGGCCGTTGTCGACGTCGAGCATGATTGCGTCGAAACCTTGTGGCTCGGCTTGCAGCACTTTGGCCACGTCTTCCATGCGGATCACGGTGCGTGGGTCGAGCAGCGGATTGCCGGCTTTCTCGCCCAGCGGCCCGCGATTCCACTCCACCACGCCGGGCACCAGCTCGGCGACCACCACTTCAGCGGTCTTGCCCAGATGCTTGAGGGCCGAGGCGAGGGTGAAGCCCATGCCGAGGCCGCCGATCAGCACCCGCGAGTTCGGCCGGCCGGCCACCTTGCGGCACGGGATCTCGGCCAGGGCATCTTCGGAACCGTGCATGCGGGTGTTCATCAACTGCCCGCCGTCACCGCCCTGGATCTTGATGACAAAATCCTCGCCATACTCGAACAGGCACAAGGCGCCGCCGTTTTCAGGGATGGGGGCGGTGTCGAGCAGAACGAAACGTTTCATGGAAATCTCAAATTGGGGGAAGGCAAACAGAGGCAGTTGGGAGTAGCCTGCCCATGACAACAAGGCCAACGGAGCCATTGATGAAGCGCACCATTCTAACGGTCATTGCCTTGGCCGCGCTCTCGATAACTGCAGTGCAGGCCCAGCAGTTGCAACCCGTTCCTATCAGCCCGGCGCCGCTGCCCGGTTCGCCCGGCACCGCGACCCCGACGCCTTATCCGCAAATTACCCCCTCCACTGCGCCCAGGACCGGGCCTGGCAGTGGCGGCCCACCGCTGGTGCCGATCGAGATGCCCAGTCCGCCGACCAAGGATCAACCGGTACCGGGTATTGAGCCGAACAGCACGAAGATCAAGTCGCCGGGCGGTTAAACCTGCTGCGAGAGCAGTTGCCCGTCGGCCATGCGCAGGCGTTTGGAGAGGGAGACGGCGAGGGCGCGGATGATCTTGGCAGCGATTTTCGGCGCATCGTTGATCATTTTTTCCAGAGAGTCCTTGCCCAGGTTCAGCAACTGGCAGTGGCTGGCGGCCACGCAACTGGCCGAACGGCGTTCGCCATCGAGCACGGCCATTTCGCCGAAGGAGCGACCGCTGCGCAGGGTGGCCATGGTCACCAACTGTCCGTCGCCGTTGGTCTTCTGCACCGACACTTGGCCGGTGTGGATGATGCACATGAAGCTGCCGGCATCACCCTCATGGAAAATCTCTTCGCCTTCGGCGATGGTGCTGATGCTGAAATAGCCGGAGGCAGCGGCGAAATCTGCCGGCAGCAGTTGATCGAACAGGCCGCAGTCCATCAGCCAATCGCGGATTTCGTTGTTCAGTAAGGTCGGTTCTGACATGTCGGCACGGTCTTTTTTTTGTGTCTGGTCTGTTCCAGGATCTGGCTTCACTACATATCCCTGTGGGAGCGAGGCCCGGTGTACAGGTCTTAAGACCGGATCACAGGGCCAAGTTCCTCAGGCAATCCCCAAAACCTTGAAAACAAATGCGTATTCGAGTGCTACGTCACGCAATCCCTGATAACGACCGCTCATCCCGCCATGCCCGGCGCCCAGTTCAGTCTTGAGCAGCAGGGGATGGATGTCGGTTTTGGTCGCGCGCAATTTCGCCACCCACTTCGCGGCTTCCCAGTACTGCACGCGGCTGTCGTTGTAGCCGGCGATCACCAGGGTCGCCGGATAGGCTTGCGCGGTGACGTTTTCGTACGGGGCGTAGGCCTTGATCCGATCATAGACTTCCGGCTCTTGCGGATTGCCCCACTCGTCGTATTCGGTGACGGTCAGCGGCAGGTCCGGGTCGAGCATGGTGTTGAGCACGTCGACGAACGGCACTTCGGCAATGGCCGCGCCGAACAGCTCCGGTCGCTGATTGAGCACCGCGCCGATCAGCAAACCGCCGGCACTGCCGCCGCTGATCGCCAATTGCGCTGAGGTGGTGAAGCCATTGTCGATCAAGTGCTCGGCACAGGCGATAAAGTCGCTGAAGGTGTTGTGCTTGTGTTCCTGCTTGCCGGCGCGATACCAGGCCTCGCCCAGTTCACCGCCGCCCCGCACGTGGGCGATAGCAAACGCCACGCCGCGATCCAGCAAACTCAGGCGGGCGTGGGAGAACCACGGGTCAAGGCTTTCGCCATAGGCGCCGTAGCCGTAGAGATACAGGGGCGTCGGCTGACCGAGGGCTTCGCGCTTGACCACCAGGCTGATCGGCACTTGCGTGCCATCGGGTGCCGTCGCCCACAGGCGCTGGCTGACGTAGGCGTCGGCGTCGAACGGGCCGAGCACCGGGGTTTCCTTGAGCACTTTCTGCTCGCCGCTGCCCAGCTCCAGCTGGCGGATTTGCGCCGGACGGTTCAAGGCTTCGTAACGCAGGCGGATCCGCTCGCTGACAAACTCCAGGCTGTTCTGCACATGCAGGCTGTAAGCCGCATCCGGCAGTTGCACGCGGTAGCTCGGCAGGTCCTGCGGATGGACTTCAATGACCGGCAAGCCGCCGACCCGCAGGCTCAGGGTCATCGCGCCGACGTTCAGGCTCATGCCCTCGATCATCGTGCTGTCGCTGTGGGGGATCAGGTTCTGCCAGTCGGCCTCGGTGGGCGCGACACCGGTATCGACGGCGGTGTACAGGGCAAAGTTGATGCCGTCGCGGTTGGTGCGGATAAACCAGGCCCACTCGCCGTTCAGCGTGCCGTGGTCGACGTCATATTCATGGTCTTCAACCCGTGGCGCCAGGCAGGTAAAGGCCTGCTGCGGCTGCGAGGCGTCGAGGGCCCAGACTTCGCTGGTGGTCTTGCTGCCCAGCGACAGCAGCAATTGCTGTTCGGAGCTGGAGCGATAGCAATGCAGGAAGAATCGGCCGTCCGGCTCGTTGAACACTTCTTCGGCCGCCGTGCCGTCCAGTCGATAGCGCAGCAGTTTGTGCGGACGGTGGGTGTCGTCCAGCTCGCCGAAAAACAGCGTCAGGCTGTCGTTGGCCCAGGTCATGCTGCCGTCGCAGTCCTGGAACTCAAGTTCGCTAACGCGGCCGTTGGACAATTCCTTCACGAACAGCGTGTAAATCTCATCGCCTGTGGAATCGATGCTGTAGGCCAGGCGCTGGTGGTCCGGGCTGATGCTGAATGCACCCAGGGAAAAGAAGCCGCCGTTGGCCAGTTCGTTTGGGTCCAGCAGCAGCTGTTCCTGGCTTTCGTCGAGTTGCAGGCTGTCATCCGTCGGGCGCGGGCAGCGGTAATGGCGGGCGTATTCGTCACCGGCGGTGGTGCGCGTGTAATACAGGTACGGGCCCCAGGGGGAGGGCAGCGACAGGTCGGTTTCGAGAATCCGGCCCTTGATCTCCTCGAACAGGGTTTCGCGCAGCCCGGCCTGATCGGCGGTTTGCGCCTCTTGATAGCTGTTTTCAGCCTTGAGGTAGTCGAGCACCGCGTCGGTGTCGCGCTCCTGCAGCCAGGCATACGGGTCAGGGCCGTCGGCCTTGTGGGCAATCGGGGCGCTGGTGACGTTGGCGGATAAGGGCATGAAGGACTCTCGGACAATGTACGAAAAATAGGGTTTTGCAGGCGCAATGCAACTCTTGATGCCTGTGCAGACCGGCTGCTCCCACAGGTTCTGTGTCTTGACCGACTGGCATTGGAGCAAGCCTGACGGGCGAAAAGTCGTTACTATAAGCGCCTCTTTGCCTGCCTTGCCATGGACACCATGACCGAGAACGACTATCTGATCGCCTGGGGCCTCTACGCCTTTGCCGCTTTAGGCTGCCTGTTGGTGTGGATGCGCATCACCCGCTGGATGTGGCGTTGGCTGCGTGAGCCATTGCGGCTGCTGGTTGCCGTGCTGCTGTTCAGTCCGACCATCATCGACCCTGTAAAGGAAAAAGTGGCCCCGGCCATCGCCATCACTGCGCTCGATCTGCTGTTCAAGGTGGGCAACAACGCCTGGCGGGCGGTATCCGACCTGTTCATGTACGGCATGATCGCCTTCGGCATTTACCTGGTGTTCGTGGCGATCCGGTTCCCTATTGAACGGGCTTCCAACGCTCGCAAGGAACAGGCCGCCGCTGCCAAGGCCGCGGCCCGGGCCGACGATCCTGACGACGATCATCCGTTCGGCGGTGCCGGCGACGATCGTTACGGTCGTCCGCCAGTGCCGAGCAACCCTCAGCGATTGCGGGTCGAACCGCGTTTGTAACCTTGCCCCTGCCTTCCATCGAGAGTCCGAGCATGTGTGAGTTATTGGGCATGAGCGCCAATGTGCCGACCGATATCGTGTTCAGCTTTACCGGGCTGATGCAGCGCGGCGGCCGCACCGGGCCGCACCGTGACGGTTGGGGCATTGCCTTCTACGAGGGGCGCGGCCTGCGGCTGTTTCAGGACCCGGCTGCCAGCAGCGAGTCGGAAGTGGCGAACCTGGTGCAGCGCTATCCGATCAAAAGCGAAGTGGTGATCGGGCACATCCGCCAGGCCAATGTCGGCAAGGTCTGCTTGTCCAACACGCACCCTTTCGTGCGTGAACTGTGGGGCCGCAACTGGTGTTTCGCCCACAATGGCCAGTTGGCGGATTTTCAGCCGATCAAAAGCTTTTACCGCCCCGTCGGTGACACCGACAGCGAAGCGGCATTCTGCGATTTGCTCAACCGTGTGCGCGCAGCCTTTCCCGAACCGGTCGAGATCGAAGCGCTGTTGCCGGATCTGGTGGCCGCTTGCGCTGAATACCGCAGCAAAGGCGTGTTCAACTGCCTGCTGAGCGACGGCGACTGGCTGTTCTGCTATTGCTCGACCAAATTGGCCCAGATCACCCGGCGCGCGCCATTCGGCCCGGCGCGGTTGAAGGATGTCGATGTGATCGTCGATTTCCAGGCCGAAACCACGCCCAACGATGTGGTCACGGTGATCGCCACCGAACCCCTGACCGAAAACGAAACCTGGACCCGCTACGAACCGGGCCAATGGAGCCTCTGGCGACGCGGCGAATGCGTCAGCCAGGGCAAGACCGAATAAGGATCTCACCCGATGTTGCTCAGTTATCTACGGCTGGTGTTGTTTGCGGCGGGCCTGTTGATCGGTGTCCAGGTGCCGGGGTTTATCAGCGATTACGCGAAACGGGTCGAAGCGCATCTGATTGAGGCGCAGACCAGCCTGAGCGGTTTCCAGGGCACCGCCAACCAGTTCTTCAAGGGCGATATGCAGGCGCTGGTCGCCCATTACCGCGCCAGCGAAGACCCGATTTTCCGCAGCGACGCCGAGAGCCTGAGTACCTTGCTCACCCGTCAGCTGGCGCTCGATAAACAGTTCCAGGCCATGCAGGGCCCGTGGTATATCCGCGTCCTGCAGGTGGCGCTGGCGGCTGATCCGGATATTCGCAAGGAAACCTGGAATGGCTACAGCTACCAGATCCTGCTGACACCGGAAGCGATGATCTGGGGAATGAGCGGTGCGTTGCTGCTGTCTTTCGGCATTGAATGCCTGTTCCGTCTGATTGACTGGGTGGTGCTGGGCGGCAAACGTCTGCGCCAGAGCCGGCCGATTGAAGACCGGGATGTGCGGGGGTTGTAAGAGCCAGATCAAAAGATCGCAGCCTCGTTTCACTCGACAGCTCCTACCAGGGTTTTGCGTTTCCCTGCAGGAGCTGTCGAGTGAAACGAGGCTGCGATCTTTTGCTTTTCAACGACTCAAAGTGATGTAGCCCTCGCCCACCTTGCGCGCATACCCCTCCAGCACCTGCTGACACAACGCCACAATCTCCTCGACCCACTCCACGCCAACACGCCACGACACCACGACCTGCAAATTAGGCAGCTGTTGATCGATGGCCAGCAGGGTCAATTCCCCTCGCGCCAGCTCCTCGGCCACCAGGACCGGCGGCAACGCACCAATGCCGAATCCGTCGCGCAGCAACCGGGTAATCGCCGACACCGAATTCACGCAATTCAGCCGGGGCGTCATCACCCCGTTCGCCTGCATCAGACTCAGAATGTCCTGATGCGGATGTGAGTTTTTCGAGTAAGTAATGATCCGCTCGCGCGCCAGATCGGCAATGCCCGTGTACTCGCGGTTGTAGATCGAATTGCTGGCCACAATCCAACCCATCGGATGGCTCGCCAGTTCAAGGCTGCGCACGCTTTCCTGACGTACCAGATCGGTTTGCAGGATCAGATCGAGAAAGCCTTTTTGCAGCTGATCGCAGAGGTTGAGCGCCGTATCGGCCACCAACTCGATTTCCACCAGCGGATAGTGATCCATCATCTGTGCCACCAGCGGGCTCAGCCATGTGTGAATCACCGTGTCCATCACGCCGATCCGCACGCGCCCGACCTTGCTTGAGCGCGTCTCGATCGACTGCTTGAGGGCTTGCATGGTGTCCATCATCTGCTCGGCGTACTCGAGCACTTTCAAGCCTTCGGGCGTCAGGCTCACGCCTCGCGAATCGCGCAGAAACAACTTCACCCCGAGCTCGCCTTCGAGCACCGCGATGCGGCTGGAAATCGACGCCTGGGTGGTGAAGAGCTTGTCTGCTGTCAGGCGAAAACTCTTGAGTCGGGCGACCCAGACAAAGGTCTCGAGAAACTTCAGGTTCATGGGGTCGGCTCGTGGCGGATAAAGTTTTCTTATGTCTAGGGCGGGGTTTTATTAGTTGGACGCAGTAGGGCCGGACAACCAAAAATCAGGCCATCCGGTTCCCACGATAGGCGTCGTCGGGGCTCAGAACAATACCAATAAAATTTGCACGGAGATTTGCCATGAGTGCGCCCGACACGCTCGACATCCCCAAAGCCACGCCTCGCCCGGGACCTTTCGACTGGTACCGCAACATCAATCAGCAGGAACGCCGCACCTTCTGGAGCTGCAAGATCGGCTATGGCCTGGACGGCATGGACACCCAGATGCTCAGCTTCGTGGTGCCGACCCTGATTGCCATGTGGGGCATCACCACCGGCGAGGCCGGGCTGATTCATACCAGCACGCTCATTGCGTCGGCCATCGGCGGTTGGGTGGCGGGGATTCTGTCGGACCGCATCGGGCGTGTGCGCACCTTGCAACTGACGGTGCTGTGGTTTGCCTTCTTCACCTTCCTCTGCGGCTTCGCGCAAAACTACGAGCAACTGTTGATCAGCCGCACCCTGATGGGCTTCGGTTTTGGCGGTGAGTGGACCGCCGGCGCAGTGCTGATGGGCGAGGTGATTCGCGCCAAGGACCGCGGCAAGGCAGTGGGCATGGTGCAATCGGGCTGGGCCCTGGGTTGGGGGCTGACGGCGATTCTCTATGCGCTGCTGTTCTCGGTCTTGCCGCCGGAAGATGCCTGGCGTGCTCTGTTCATCCTCGGAATCGTGCCAGCGATTTTCGTGATTTTCGTCCGTCGACTGGTCAAGGACCCGGAAATCTACCGTGAAGCCAAGGCCAAGCAGGAGCCGGGCAACGCCGCGAAGTTCTACGAGATCTTCGCCCCCGGCATCCTGTTTACCACGATTCGCGCTTCGGTGCTGACCACGGGCGCACTGGGCGGTTACTACGCGATCACGTCCTGGCTGCCGACGTTTCTGAAGAACGAGCGCGGTTTGAGCGTACTCGGCACGGGCGGGTATCTGGCGATGGTGATCGTCGGATCCTACGTCGGCTACGTCATCAGCGCGTATTTGACGGACATCCTTGGCCGCAAAAAGAACTTCATCCTGTTCGCGGTAGGCTCGTTCACCATCGTGCTGCTCTATACCCAATTGCCGGTCAGTAACGGCGTGATGCTGTGGCTGGGCTTCCCGCTGGGCTTCTTCGCCTCGGGGATTTTCAGTGGCATGGGCGCGTTTTTGACCGAGTTGTTTCCGACACGGATTCGCGGTTCGGGGCAGGGCTTTTGCTACAACATCGGTAGGGCTTTGGCCGCGTTGTTCCCGTTGCTGATCGGTTTGATGAGCCAGAAGGTGCCATTGAGCGTAGGCATCGGGGCGTTTGCGGCGGTGTCCTACGGTGTGGTGATCCTTGCGGCGTTGAGCTTGCCGGAAACCCGTGGCAAACAACTTGAAGCCGAGTAGCTGATAATCTGCGGGCATCTGCCCGACAGCAAAAAAAGAAAATGCCTACAGGAGTGTTCACCGTGAGCCGCCTGCTATTGAATTGCGACATCGGCGAGAGTTTCGGCAACTGGACCATGGGTCTGGACGCCGAGGTCATGCCCTACATCGATTGCGCCAACATCGCCTGCGGCTTCCATGCCGGCGACCCGAGCATTATGCGCAAGACCGTCAGCCTGGCCCTGAGCAATGGCGTGCAGATCGGCGCCCATCCGGCCTATCAGGATCTGGTGGGTTTCGGCCGCCGTTCCATGGCCTACGCCACCCAGGAGCTTCAGGACATTTTGCATTATCAGATCGGCGCCCTCGACGGCATCTGCCGGGCCCAGGGCGGACGACTGAGTTACGTCAAGCCCCACGGCGCGATGTACAACGACATGATGGCCAACCCGGCGCAATTACGCGCGGTGCTGCAGGCCGTGGCGGCGTATGACCGGACCCTGCCGCTGATGCTCATGGCCACGCGCGACAACAGCGCCGCCCAGCAACTGGGCGATGAGTACGGCGTGACCTTGTGGTTCGAAGCCTTCGCCGACCGAGCCTACGACAGTGCCGGCATGTTGGTTTCGCGGCAACTGCCGGGGGCGGTGCACCACGATCCCGAAAGAATTATCGAGCAAGCGCTGACCATCGCCCGTGGCGACACCCTCACCGCCAGCGACGGCAGCGCCTTGCTCTTGCAGGCCAACACCCTGTGCGTCCACGGCGACAACGCCAGTTCGGTGGCGGCGGTGCGCCGGATTCGCGAAGCACTTGATCAGCAGAGCGCACCATGAAACCGCGGGTTGAGGTGGTGGCGCTGGATTGCCTGATGGTGCGTCTGTTCGATGAAATTGCCGAAGCCAACATGCCGTGGATGCTGGCGGCCAGCGAAAATCTGCGCGCGGCGTTCGCCGGGCATCTGATCGATCTGGTGCCGTCTTACACGACGTTGATGGTGCATTACGACCTGACCGCGTTGAGTCCGGCTCAGGCCCGGGAATTGATCGCCGAAGCGCTGATTGACCTGTCGCCCAACGCGAGCACCGGCGGCAAATGTCATGTGCTGCCGGTCTGGTATGACTTGAGCGTCGGTCCGGAGTTGAGCCTGTTGTCGCAGCGCAGCGGGCTGTCGGTGGACGAGGTGGTCCGCCGCCATAGCGAGCGCGAATATCAGGTGTTCGCCTTGGGCTTCGCGCCGGGATTCGCCTTCATGGGGCTGGTGGAAGAAGTGCTCGCCGCGCCGCGCCTGAATACGCCGCGCAAAAAGGTGGCCGCCGGCAGTGTCGGTATCGCCGAGCGGCAAACTGCCGCCTACCCGGTGGTGTCCCCCGGCGGCTGGAACCTGATCGGCCGCACGCCAGCCAAATTGTTCGACCGCGAGCGCGACGGCTACAGCTTGATGCAACCGGGTGACACCGTGCGCTTTGAAGCGGTCAGCCATGCGGAGTTCATCAACCTGGGCGGTGACGACACGCCATTGGAGGCCCAGGCATGAGCCGTCTATTGATTGAGGCGAGTACGCCGCTGTGCCTGTTGCAGGACGCGGGTCGTTTCGGTGTGCGGCACCTGGGCGTCACCCAGGGCGGTGGGCTGGATTGGCGCTCGATGTCGTGGGCCAATTGGTTGCTGGGCAATGGCCTGGATGCGCCAGTGATTGAAATCACCCTCGGCGGCTTCAGCGTGGTGGCCGAGGACGATTGCGTGTTGGCGCTGGTCGGGGCGGACTTGGGCGCGCGAGTGGATGGCGAGGCATTGGCGCCGTGGCGCAGTTTCCGGCTGAACAAGGGCCAGCGATTGCAATTCACTCAGCCGCTGCTCGGGGCGCGAGCTTATCTGGCGGCGCCCGGCGGGTTCGACGCGCCAAAGGTGTTGGGCAGCAGCGCGACGGTGGTCCGTGAAGAACTTGGCGGGCTGGATGGCATGGGCCGGGCCTTGGCCAAAGGGGCACCGTTGAGCTATCGCGGGAGTGCGCTGTTATTGCTGCGGGAGTTACCGGCAGAACACCGGCCGGACTTCAAAGTCGATTCGCCACTGGATGTGGTCCTCGGCGCGCAGATTGGCGAGTTCAGCGGGCAAAGTCTGTTCGACGCCTTCAACAGCGTCTGGACCCTCGACAGCCGTGCCGATCGCATGGGCATTCGCTTGCTGGGAACGGCGTTGCAGTACCAGGGCAAACCGATGATTTCCGAAGGCATCCCGCTGGGCGCAGTCCAGGTGCCGCCGGACGGGCAGCCCATTGTGTTGCTCAATGATCGGCAGACCATTGGCGGTTACCCGCGTTTGGGGGCGTTGACGCCGCTGGCACTGGCGCGACTGGCGCAGTGCCTGCCGGGGGCTAAGGTGCGGTTGCGCCCGGTGGTGCAGGAGGTGGCGCATCGGGAGCAGGTCAAGTATTTGCAGCGGTTTTCAGACCGCTAAAAGCATCGCGGGCAAGCCCGCTCCCACAGGGGGAAATGGTGTTCACAAAATGTGTGAACAACACTGATCCTGTGGGAGCGGGCTTGCCCGCGATGGCGTCAGTACAGGCAACCGAGATTACTTGGAAAGAAACCGCATCCCTTCCTCCAACCCCCGCAACGTCAGCGGGTACATCTGGTCGTCAATCAAGTCCCGCACAATATTGGTCGACGACGTATAGCCCCACGTATCTTTCGGATATGGGTTGATCCAGATGACCTTCTTGTACTTCTCCATGAACCGCTGCATCCACACATAGCCGGCTTCTTCGTTCCAGTGCTCGACGCTTCCGCCGGCCTGGGTGATTTCATAAGGCGCCATCGCAGCATCGCCAATGAAGATCACTTTGTAGTCGGCACCGTACTTGTGCAGCAGGTCCTGGGTCGAAGTGCGCTCGGAGGTGCGGCGCATGTTGTTCTTCCACACCGATTCATAAATGAAGTTGTGGAAGTAGAAGTACTCCAGGTGCTTGAACTCGGTCTTGCAGGCCGAGAACAGTTCCTCGCAGATCTTCACGTGGGCGTCCATCGAGCCGCCGATGTCGAACAGCAGCAACAGCTTGACGGTGTTGCGTCGCTCCGGCCGCATCTGGATATTCAGCAGGCCGGCATCGCGCGCGGTGTGGTCGATGGTGCCATCGATGTCCAGCTCTTCCGCCGCACCCTGACGGGCGAATTTGCGCAAGCGGCGCAGGGCGACCTTGATGTTGCGCGTGCCCAGTTCCACCGAATCGTCGAGGTTCTTGTACTCGCGCTGATCCCACACCTTGACCGCTTTGCCTTGGCGCTTGCCGGCATCGCCGACGCGAATGCCTTCCGGGTTGAAGCCGCCGGAGCCAAACGGACTGGTGCCGCCGGTGCCGATCCATTTGTTGCCGCCGGCATGGCGTTCTTTCTGTTCTTCGAGGCGCTTCTTGAACTCTTCGATCAGCTTGTCCAGGCCGCCGAGGGACTGGATCGCGGCCCGTTCTTCTTCGGTCAGGGAGCGCTCGAATTCTTTGCGCAGCCAATCTTCAGGAATCAACGCCTGAAGGTGATTGTCGAGCTTTTCCAGGCCATTGAAGTAGGCGCCGAACGCGCGGTCGAACTTGTCGAAATGCCGTTCGTCCTTCACCAGAATCGCCCGGGACAGGTAATAGAACTCGTCCATGTCGGCGAAGGTCACGCGCTGTTTCAGCGCATTGATCAGGTCCAGCAGCTCACGCACCGAGACCGGCACCTTGGCTGCGCGCATTTCATTGAACAGGTTGAGCAGCATGGCGATCAGCCTCTTAGCGGGTGCCGCGACGGCTCATGAACGCAAGGCGCTCAAGCAATTGAACATCCTGTTCGTTCTTCACCAAGGCGCCTGCCAAGGGTGGGATCGCTTTGGTCGGATCGCGTTCGCGCAGTACCGCTTCGCCGATGTTGTCGGCCATCAGCAGTTTGAGCCAATCCACCAGTTCCGAGGTCGATGGCTTCTTCTTCAGGCCCGGGACCTTGCGAACGTCGAAGAACACGTCCAGCGCTTCGCTGACCAGGTCTTTCTTGATGTTCGGGTAGTGCACGTCGACGATCTTTTGCAGCGTCACGCGATCCGGGAAGGCGATGTAGTGGAAGAAGCAGCGGCGCAGGAAGGCGTCCGGCAGCTCTTTCTCGTTATTGGAGGTAATGATGATGATCGGGCGTTTCTTGGCCTTGATGGTTTCGTCGATCTCGTAAACGTAGAACTCCATCTTGTCGAGTTCTTGCAGCAGGTCGTTCGGGAACTCGATGTCGGCCTTGTCGATTTCGTCGATCAGCAGAATCACCCGCTCTTCGGACTCGAACGCTTCCCAGAGCTTGCCCTTTTTCAGGTAATTGCGAACGTCGTGGACTTTTTCCGTGCCCAGCTGCGAGTCACGCAGGCGGCTGACCGCGTCGTACTCGTACAGGCCCTGATGCGCCTTGGTGGTGGACTTGATGTGCCAGGTGATCAATTTGGCGCCGAAGGACTCGGCCAATTGCTCGGCGAGCATGGTTTTGCCAGTGCCCGGCTCGCCCTTGACCAGCAGTGGACGCTCCAGGGTAATGGCGGCGTTGACCGCCAGCTTCAGGTCATCGGTGGCGACGTAGGCCTGGGTGCCTTCGAACTTCATCTGCTAATCCTCGAACGGTAACGCCGACCTGAACGGGGCAGGGCGGGGCGCAATAAGTGTAGTACCCGACTATAACGCGCAGGCCGGTCGACTGTGAACGCATACGGCTTATTCAGTCCCTGAATGGGGCGTCACATCTTGACTCAGTCTCGGCGGCTGGCCAGTATTGATCTATCGCCATTTTGGCGATAGCTTTCGCGGCATGTCTACTAAATATCGATTTCGCGATACGTACCGCATTCAGTTGCGCGAGAAAGATCATCCGCCGCCCCATGTCCACCTGACCGGTGGCGGGCTCGATGTGATGCTTAGCCTGGAAACCGTCGACGTGATGGTGGGCAAGGCGCCGCCGCTGATTATCAAGGAAGCACTGGAGTGGGTCAGGGCCCATCAAGTGCAATTGCTGGAGGATTGGAAACGATGTTACCCATGAAACGACCACGGCTGGCGGCTGTGCAGGCGTTGCCGGACTACCGTCTGGCACTGACCTTTATCGACGGCCAGCAACTGACCCTCGACTTGAGCCGCGACTTGCACGCCTATCCAGGGTTGCAGCCGTTGCTGGAGGCGGGCGCATTCGAAACCGCAATGCCGGGTGATGATGGATGGAGCGTCGAGTGGCCCGAGCAAGATATCCAGATCGGCGCCGACACTCTGTATCTGGATGCGCTCGCGCAAAACGCGTCAGACGAAAACACCCGGATCTTTATCAATTGGCGCGCCCGTACCGGGCTGCCGCTCAATCAGGCGGCCGAGGCGCTGGGCGTTAGCGCCCGTAGCATCACCCGCTATAGCAGTGGACGGGAAGCAGTGCCGCGATCATTGGCACTGGCCTGTCTGGGCTGGGACTTCCTGCAGCAGCAATCGAACCCGGTACGGGCAGCCGAAGATACCGGTCGCTACACCGTGACGCGCAAACCTTAACCCGCCTCCGGCTTCGGCCGTTCATACCGGGCGTTAAACGCCTGGACAAAACCATTACGCAAAATCTGCAAAAACGCCTGGAACGCGCTGATATCTTGTCGATGCACATTGCCGCTGAGCTCAACGCGAGTGGCAAACTGGTTCTTGCCCTGGTTTTTCAGCACGGTTTCGGAGCCGCCGACAATGGCCTCCCAGATGGAACGGAAAAGTCCTTTGTCCTTGTTTTCCACGTCCTGCTGCCAGTTGAACACGTCCACGTCTTTGAGCAGCGGTTTGATGTAGCCCGTCAGTTTGGCTTTTTTGGCCTGCGCTTCGATCACCACGTCGCCGTGACCGGCGCTGAAGTCGAATTTGCCATAGGCCGAGGCAAAGTCGTTCATGCGTTTGAGTTCGATGTCTTTTGCCCGAAGTCGGAATTCGAAGTCTTCAAAGTTGCTTAGAGGGTCGAAGGTGGCCGTGGTTTCCAGAGGCGCGTGCCCCAGCAACAACGCCTTGCCTTCAAAACGGGCGTCACGCTTGCCTTCGGTATCGGCCACGTTGGTCAGGTTGTAAATGCTGGCGTTGACCTGTGTGGCGTTCATGTTGACGGGAGGCTTGGAATTGAAGTTTCGAAAGCTGATCTTGCCATCGTAGATGCGTATTTCGTTAAAGGTGAACGGCGCCAGTTTGCCCAACTGCGCGCGCCAGTCGGTGCCTTGACCTGTTTGGGAGTTCTGTTTGTTGGCGCCGCCGTCGACGAAGTTCACCTCTGGATTAAAGAACTTTACTTCGGCCACCACGGCATGGTCGTACAGGAGCGAATGCCAGCTGACGGCGAGGTCGATCAGCGGCGCATTGACGAAAGGCACCGGGACCTTGCCGTCGACCTTGACGATTTTCAATCCATTGATTTTGTAGGCTCCGCGCCACAGGGCCAGGTCCACGTCGGTCACCTGGCCTCGGTAATCGCCCATGTCCGCCAGCTTGTCGTTCAGGTAATCGCGCACCAGGTAGGGCAGGGCGATATGCAGGGCAACCAGCAGCACAACGAGGCCGGCGAGGGTCCACAGGGGCCAACGGTATCGACGTTTCATGGCGGTAAATCTCTGGCGATATAAAGCCATTGACTGCGGTGTTTACCGGACGTTCGACCCGACTGGACGACCACCGGCAACAGGCATACCTTTGGGAGCTTATTCAACGCTGTACAAGGACCCAGCCATGAGCCGTATTTACGCTGACAACGCCCATTCCATCGGCAACACGCCGCTGGTGCAGATCAACCGCATTGCCCCGCGCGGTGTGACCATCCTGGCCAAGATCGAAGGGCGCAACCCGGGTTATTCGGTCAAGTGCCGGATCGGCGCGAGCATGATCTGGGACGCCGAAAGCTCCGGCAAACTCAAGCCTGGCATGACCATTATCGAACCGACGTCGGGCAACACCGGCATTGGCCTGGCCTTTGTTGCCGCGGCCCGTGGTTACAAATTGATGCTGACCATGCCGGCGTCGATGAGCATCGAGCGACGCAAGGTCCTCAAGGCACTGGGCGCCGAACTGGTACTGACCGAGCCAGCCAAGGGCATGAAAGGCGCGATCGAGAAGGCTGCCGAGATCCTGGCCAGCGATCCGGCCAAATACTTCATGCCGTCGCAGTTCGACAACCCGGCCAACCCGGCCATTCACGAGAAAACCACCGGCCCGGAAATCTGGAACGATACCGACGGCGCGGTCGATGTGCTGGTGGCGGGCGTTGGAACCGGCGGAACCATTACCGGTGTTTCGCGGTATATCAAGAATACCCAGGGCAAACCGATTATCTCGGTAGCCGTGGAGCCGCTGGTGTCGCCGGTAATTTCCCAGGCGATGGCGGGTGAAGAGATCAAGCCGAGCCCGCACAAGATCCAGGGGATCGGTGCCGGTTTTGTCCCGAAGAATCTGGACTTGTCGATCGTCGATCGGGTTGAGTTGGTCAGTGACGACGAATCGAAGGCCATGGCCCTGCGCTTGATGCAGGAAGAAGGGATTTTGTGCGGTATTTCCTGTGGCGCCGCGATGGCGGTGGCGGTGCGTCTGGCCGAAACACCGGAAATGCAAGGCAAGACCATCGTGGTGATCCTGCCCGACTCCGGTGAGCGCTACTTGTCGAGCATGTTGTTCAGCGATCTGTTTACCGAGCAGGAGAATCAGCAGTAGGCGCTGACTGCGATCATTTGATCTTTTGGTGAGAGGGCTGATTCAGGTCAGCCCCCGTTCAGGAACCTTATGTTAATAAGTGCTTTATTGCACAAGCCTTAATACTGAATGTCGAGTTTTGCGGGTTTTTCCCGAGGCCGGTAGTGTTTATCATGGCCGGCTGCCACGTCGGGTAAATGGCGTTGTGCAAGAGCCTAATCTCAAGGAGCCGTAGATGACCTTTTCCTTTGCCGCGAAAGCGTCTGTGTTGCTGCTATTTCTTGGCAGCACGCTCTATGTGCATTTGCGCGGCAAGTCGCGATTGCCGGTTCTGCGTCAGTTCGTCAACCACTCGGCCTTGTTTGCACCTTACAACGCGTTGATGTACCTGTTCTCCAGCGTACCGTCCAAACCCTATCTGGACCGCAGCAAATTCCCGGAGCTGGACGTGCTCAAGGACAACTGGGAAGTCATCCGCGACGAAGCCATGCACCTGTTCGACGAGGGTTACATCCGCGCCGCCGAAAAGAACAACGACGCCGGTTTTGGTTCGTTCTTCAAGAAAGGCTGGAAACGTTTCTACCTCAAGTGGTACGACAAACCCTTGCCGTCAGCCGAAACCTTGTGCCCGAAAACCGTGGCGCTGGTGAGCGGTATTCCCAACGTAAAAGGTGCAATGTTTGCGTTGCTGCCGGGCGGGAGCCACCTCAACCCGCACCGCGATCCGTTTGCCGGTTCCTTGCGTTATCACCTGGGACTGTCGACGCCTAACTCCGATAATTGCCGCATCTTTGTCGACGGTCAGGTGTATGCCTGGCGCGATGGTGAGGACGTGATGTTCGATGAGACCTACGTGCATTGGGTCAAGAACGAAACCGAGAAAACCCGGGTCATTCTGTTCTGTGACATCGAACGACCGTTGAGCAACCGCGTCATGACCCGTATCAACCGCTGGATCAGCGGCTTGCTCGGTCGCGCCACCGCGCCTCAGAACCTTGATGATGAACGCGTCGGCGGGATTAACCAGGCGTATGCCTGGAGCAAGAACTCCAGCGACAAGGTCAGCGGCGTGGTCAAGCGCTGGAAGCGTCGTAATCCCAAGGCGTACCGCGTGCTGCGGCCGGTGCTGGCGGTGGCGGTGCTGACGTTGTTGGGGTATTGGTTGTTTGGCTGACTGGATTTAATAGAAAACCGCTCCTTGGGAGTGGTTTTTTTATGGGGGAAATTTAAATGATGCGCCCGCGACGAGGTGTCGTTACTGGCCCTTTGTCCAAGTCATTGCAATTCATGTCCGCCGCTGGTTATAGTCGGCGCTCGGTGGTGCTCTTACCCCACCGTCCACCTCATCAAAAAAGATCAGCCCATGCCAGCTTCCCTCATCAACGCGGTAGTCGATTCAGCGGTCAATGCTGGCGTCGTGCCGTGCGGGAATCAGCAGCCTGCGCAGATCAGTCATTACCCCCCACCTGTCAGTAGCACGCCGGTGTACGCAGTCGTATCACCGCCGGGCGTTGGCGTTTCGGGCTGATCAGCTTTTTTCTGCTGTTCCCATGCCCGTCTAAAAAGTTTTCGCCTGAAAAACTACTGAATTTCAGCTTCGGCTGACTTGGCTTTTTTGCCTGACTACAGGTGGTATTCATGTTTGTCCTGTCGAAAAAATCCGCGCTCGCGGCGGCGTCCACGAGCCTGTTCGTTCTGCTGTGGAGCAGCGGTGCGATCTTCTCCAAATGGGGCCTGGCCCACGCATCGCCTTTTGCCTTTTTGCTGATTCGCTTTGCCATCGCCTTGTGCGGATTGATAGTGCTGGTGCCGTTGCTCAAGCTGAAATTGCCCAAGGGCGGCAAGCCGATGTTGTATGCAATGGCCACGGGCGTGGTGTTGCTGGGGGCTTATCAGATTTTCTATCTGCTGGCCCTGGACCTCAAAGTCACCCCAGGCGTAATGGCCACGATCATGGGCGTGCAGCCGATTCTCACGGTGGTGATCATGGAGCGTCAGCGCTCGGCCAGCCGGATGTTCGGCCTGGCGCTGGGCCTGGCCGGGTTGATCATGGTGGTTTACCAGGGCATCGGTCTGGCCGGCATGTCTTTGGCCGGGATGCTCTTCGGTTTGCTGGCGTTGGCGAGCATGACGTTCGGCTCGATCATGCAGAAGCGCATCACCGACAACCCGCTCGGCACGCTGCCGGTGCAGTACCTCGCGGGGCTGTTGCTCTGCGGGATCTTCGTGCCGTTTCAGCCGTTTCATTTCGAACACAGCAGTGGGTTCATCGTGCCGGTGTTGTGGATGGGGTTGGTGGTGTCGGTGTTGGCAACGTTGCTGCTGTACCGCTTGATCGCCCGGGGCAATCTGGTGAATGTCACCAGTCTGTTTTACCTGGTGCCTGCCGTGACAGCGGTGATGGACTACCTGATTTTCGGTAATCGGCTGGCGGCATTGAGCATGCTTGGGATGGTGCTGATTATTGTCGGTCTGGTGTTCGTGTTTCGTAAAACCGCGTAAAGCAGCGTGAAAACGAAAAGGCCCGGAGCATCTGCCCCGGGCCTTTTTTTATTTGGCCAGCGCATGCTCAGCCCGTACCGAATTCATGAACGCCTGCATCGCCGACGATTGAATCCGGTGACGGCGGGTGATCAGCCCATACGGCGGCAGCCGTGCCTCAAATTTGATCGGCAACACCGCCAGCAGATCACGGCCCGGATAATCCTCCACCACCGACACCGGCGTGACGCCGAGCATGTCGGTCTGCTGGATCAAGGACAGCAAGGTCATGATCGAGGTGGTTTCAACGATGCTGCTGGGGATGTCGACCCGCGCATTGTGGAACACCTGATTGATGATCGCGCGCATCGGGCTCGGTTGTTGTTGCAGCACCCAGGTCATGTTCTGCAACTCGGCCCAGCTCAGGTTTTTCTCCTGGGCCAACGGGTTCTGTGCACCGGCAATGACGCACAAGGCTTCTTCGCCGAGGCTGTCGAACAGCAACTCTTCGGCCCGCGCGCCTGCCGGGATCCGGCCCAATACGATATCCAGTTGATCCTGCAACAGCGCCTGCACCAGCACGTCGCTGGTGTCGACCTGAATGCTCATCGACAAGCGTGGATGGCTTTGCTTCAAGGTCGCGATGGTGCGGGTCAACAGCCCCGAGGCCAGCGCGGGAATCGCCCCGACCGCGACCCGGCCAAGGTTGCCGGATTCGAGCGCGACCAATTCTTCACGCATGCCGCTCAGTTCAGCAAACACCATGCGCGCGTAGTAGATGACGGTTTCCCCGAACGGGGTCGAGCGCATGCCCCGGGGCAGACGCTCGAAGAGTTCGACGCCGAGCAGGTCCTCGGCTTCATGCAGCATCTTGGTCGCCGCCGGTTGGGTCATGCCGATGTGGTCGGCGGCGCGGCGCAACGAGCCGAATTCCTGCAACGCCAGCATCAGCCGCAGTTGGCGCAGACGCAGTCGACTGTGAATCACATTGGCAGCAGGAATTCGGGTCATGGGCCGTGCTCGCAATTAGGACTGCGGCAAGCCTGACAACAAATGCCAGGCGTTGCCAGCATTGCCGCGTTACAGCACCGATTTAGGCTTGGCGACCTGGGGTTTGCGCAACCCCATTAGGGTGCCCAGGGCCTTGGAAATCAACGGCCAGAACAGCATCAGCAACGCCGCCGTGGTCAGGCAGCCCACCAACGGGTTGGACCAGAAGATCCCCAGATGGCCATCGGAGAACAGCATCGACTGACGGAACGCATCTTCCGCCTTGTCGCCCAGTACCGCCGCCAACACCAGCGGAGCAATCGGGTAACCGAGTTTCTTGAACAGATAACCCAGTGCGCCGAAGCCCAGCATCAACACCACGTCGACGAACGAGTTGTGCACCGAGTAGGCACCGATGGCGCAGACCATGATGATGATCGGCGCAATAATCGAGAACGGAATGCGCAGGATCGAGGCGAACAGCGGCACGGTGGCCAACACCACAATCAAGCTCACCACGTTGCCGAGGTACATGCTGGCAATCAGGCCCCAGACGAAATCATGCTGCTCGACGAACAGCGTCGGGCCAGGATGCAGGCCCCAGATCATCAAGCCGCCGAGCATCACTGCCGCAGTGGCCGAACCGGGAATGCCGAGGGTCAGCATCGGCAACAGCGCGCTGGTGCCGGCGGCGTGGTCGGCGGTTTCCGGGGCGATCACGCCTTCGAGTTCACCCTTGCCGAAGTTCTCGCGGTTCTTCGAGAAGCGCCGCGCCAGGCTGTAGCTCATGAACGAGGCCGCCGTCGGACCGCCCGGCGTGATGCCCATCCAGCAACCGACCAGCGTGCTGCGCACAATGGTCCACCAGTAACGCGGCAACTTGGCCCAGGTGCGCAGGATGATCATCGGCGTGATGCGCGCATGCTCGCCGCGAAACACCAGGCCTTCCTCAACGGTGCAGAGAATTTCGCCGATCCCGAACAAGCCGATCACGGCCACCTCGAAGCTGATGCCCGTCATCAACGCTGGCTGATCGAAGGTCAGGCGCAGGTTGCCGGACACGGTGTCCATGCCCACGGCGGCCATGGCGAAACCGATCATCATCGCCACCACGGTTTTCAGCGGCGGGTTCTTGCTCATGCCGATGAAGGTGCAGAACGCCAACAGGTACACCGCGAAGAACTCCGGCGAGCTGAAGGACATGGCAAACGCGGCAATCTTGGTCGACAGGAACGTCAGCAACAACACCCCGGCCAGGGCGCCGATCAGCGCCGAACTGAACGCGGCGGTCAACGCTTCGGCAGCGCGACCTTCGCGGGCCATCGGGTAACCGTCGAATGTGGTCGCCACCGATGAGGGCTCACCGGGGATATTGAATAGAATCGAGGTGATCGAGCCGCCGAACAGCGCGCCCCAATACATGCACGACAGCAAAATGATCGCCGACACCGGCGACATGGTGAAGGTCAGCGGCAGCAGCAACGCCACGCCATTGGGGGCGCCGAGGCCGGGTAATACGCCGACCAGAATGCCCAGCAGCACGCCGATCACCATCAGGCCGATGTGGCCTGGGGTCAGGATCAGGTTCATGCCTTGCAGCAGGGAGTCGAATTCGCTCATTTGAAACTTCTCCCGGCCAGTGCAATCCAGTCGCCCATCGGGCCGGCATCCAGCGGGACCTTGAACCACAACGCGAAAATCAGGTAGCTGGCCAGCACCGCGCCGAGGGACACGGTGCCGATCATCCATTTGCCATAAGGCTTGGCGCGGACCTTGTCACGCCACATGAACCAGGCGATGAAACATGCCGAAGCCACGTAAATGCCGGTGAACGGCATGGCGCCGACGAACAGCGCTATCGGGATGAACACCGACAACACTTGGCGGAATGCACTGCGGCTGACGAATGCAATGCTCAGGGCTTGCCAGCGCACCACGGTCAACACGCCGTTGCCCACGCTCGCGGCGCTCAACAGCAAACCGATGTAGAAGGGGAAGTAACCCGGCTCGGGGCCGGAATCGCCCCAGCCGATACCTTGTTCGAGACTGCCAAACATCACCACCGCGCCGATCAGCGTGGTGAAGAGTGTCAGGCCGAGTTCGACCCAGCGGGTACCGACCAGCGCCGGTGAATCCGAAGAATGGGACATGAAAGCACCTCCAGAGGTGACGGCCGTGCGCACGCGCTCGGCCGTGAACAACTCAGTTTTTCAGCCAGCCGGCTTCTTTGAACACCGGCGTGACGCGGGCGGTGTCTTTCTCAATGTAGGCGGTCAGCGGCTCGCCTTCGAGGAAGGTCGGCACCAGCGCGTTCTGCTTCACGTAGGCCTTGAACTCTGGGGTCTCGGTGACTTTGCGCATCAGTTCGACATAGAACGCCCGCTGTTCGGCGGTGACTTCGCCGGGCATGAACACGGTGCGCGGGAAGCGGTACTGATCGATGCCCAGGCCTTCTTCGTGGCAGGTAGGGACATCGGCCCAGGATTTATCGCCGGCGACTTTCTCGGTATAGCTCATGCGCTCTTTACTGAACACACAGAGCGGCTCGACCTGGTCGCCACGCCATTGGCTGATGCTTTCGCTGGGATTGTTGACGTTCGCAGCGATGTGTTTGCCGGCCAGTTGGGTCGCGGCTTCGCTGCCGCTCTTGAACGGGATGTACACCAGTTTGCTGTTGTTGGTCTGGTTCAGCAGCAGGGTCAGGGTCTGGTCGACATCTTTGGACTGGCTGCCGCCCATGCGCAGATTCGACGGGTCAGCCTTGACCGCTGCATAGAAGCCTTTGGCGTCTTTCCACGGCGCGTCTTTGTAACTCCAGAGAATGAAGTCGTCCTCGGCGACGGCCGCGACCGGGGTCAGCTCCTGCCATTGATAGCCAAGCTTGGACACCAGCGGCAACAGGTAGATGTTGTTGGTGCCGATCACCAGTTTTTCCGGATCGCCCTTGTTCATTTTCAGGTCGAGGAAGGCTTCGGCGCCGTTGCCGCCGCCCTTGTTGAGGACGATGGTATTGACGTCGAGGAACTTGTGCGTGGTGATGATCGACTGGATCAGCCGACCGAGTTGGTCAGTACCGCCACCAGGGCCGCCGGCAACGACGATTTCGACATTCTTGTCCGGCTGCCAGGCAGCGTTGGCGAGCGCGGGGAGGGCGCCGGCGGCGATCAGCGTGCAGCCAAGAACCAGACGGGATGTGCGATGGACGAATGCATTTCGCATGGAAGGGCCTCGTTTTTTGTAATTGTTATGAATGACTTGTCGGTGCTCAGAAGCTGCAAGCCTGGCCTGAGTGTGGGAAGCCTCCGCTTCGGCGTCTAGTCAAAACAAAACATACACCGATAGCCTGTGGTTATAGGTCGCGACGGGCAAATCCGGGGTGATCGCTGGAAGCTTTGCGCCAGAGCCGTTTGGGAGGAAAGTCAGTAGAGACGGCCTGCGGTGAAAGCCCCCTGAAAGCGGGGTATGCCATAACCCGAGGCTATCGCCGTATCTCAATGATTGATTAGACGGTTATCACTGAGGCTTCGATAGTACTCACCAATGCCGTGAAAACGCGGCAGAACGCCGAGCCCTGTAGGAGCCGGCTCCTACAGAAATCGACGTCTGCACTTCACAAAAATAATAAAAGAGGTACGCACCATGGCTCGTCCCAGTGCTTCCCTGAATCTGCCCGGCGCAGGTGTCCAGCCAACGGCCACACCAATGACCGGCGTCACCAAAGCCAGCAGCGTGCGCTGGCGGATCTTTGCGATCGTCTTCGCGCTGACCATGGTCAACCTGATCGACCGGGTCTCGCTGTCGATCGCCATGCCGACCATTGCCCATGAATTTTCCCTGTCGCCAAGCATGCAAGGGCTGATCCTCAGCAGCTTCTTCTGGGCGTATGCACTGTTGCAGATTCCCGGCGGCTGGCTGATCGACCGCTTCGGCCCGCATCGGGTCATCAGTTGGTCCACGGGATTGTGGGGCACCTTTCAAGTACTCGCGGCGTTTGCCACCGGCGGCTTGTCATTGTTGTTCGCCCGGGTTGCACTCGGTGCCGCCGAGGCGCCGTTGTTTCCGTCCGGCGGCAAGCTGATTTCCCTGTGGCTGGCGCCGAGCGAGCGCAGTCGCGGCGCGGTGTTGATGGACAGCGGCAGCCCATTGGGCGTTGCGCTGGGCGGGTTGATCATTGCCTATCTGATTGCATCCCTGGATTCGTGGCGCCTGGCCTTCGTGATTGCCGGGATCGCAACCCTGGTGTTGGCCTGGCTGGCCCGGCGTTATCTGCGCGATGACCCGGCCACTCACCCGCAAGTGAATGCCGAAGAGCTGGAGAAAATCAACGCCGGGCGTGCGACGCCCGCTGCCGAAGCCGCCCGTGTGCCGGTCAAAGGCCTGGGCATCGCGGCCCGCTCCCTGAGCGGCTTGCTGATCGGCCGTGCCAGTTGGGCGATGGTGTATTTCGGTTTGCTGACCTGGGGTCCGAGTTATCTGGCGCAGGCTCGCGGCTTTGATATCAAAGGCATCGGCGCGGCGACTTTCGTGATCTTCGTGTGCGGCGCGTTGGGTTCGCTGACCGGTGGTTTCCTCTGCGACGGGCTGATCCGCAAGGGTGTGAGCCGTGGCGTGGCGGTCAAGAGCCTGCTGGCGTTTTCCGGTCTGGTCGCCCTCGGCGCCTTCCTGTTGTTGCCGACCCTGAGCAATCCTTTTGCAGCCGTGGCGTTGTTGGCCATGACCGCATTTTTCCTGATGTGGGGCAGCCTCTACTGGAGCTTCCCGGCGTTGCTGGCGGCACCGGCACGGGTCGGGTTGATCGGCGGCGTGATGAACATGGCCGGCAGCACCGGCGGTATCGCGGTGCCGATCCTGGTGGGGATCATTGTGCAAATGACCGGAGGTTTTGCGCCGGTGCTGGGGTTCTTTGCCGTGTGCTCGGCAGTCTTTGTGCTGGCGACGTTGTTCATCAGTCTCGACGAGGTGCGCCATGGGTGAACGCTTATCTGACAAAACATGGAACGGACCGATCATCGATGCCCATCATCACTTCTGGGACCCGGCGATCAATGACCATCCGTGGCTGGCGCCCGAAGCCAACATCCCGTTTCGCTACGGCGATTACAGCGCGATCAAGCGGCGCTATTTTCCTGAGGACTATTTCGCTGACGCCGGCCCGCACTGCGTGGTGCAAACGGTGTACGTCGAGACCGAATGGGACCCGCAAGACCCGATCGGCGAAACCGTTTTTATCGAGAGTCTGACGGCCCGTTACGGCGTACCCAATGCGGTCGTGGCGCAGGCCTGGCTCGATCACCCGGACGCCCTCGCGGTACTGACCGAACAAGCGAGCTTCAAATGCGTGCGCAGCGTGCGCCACAAACCGGGCGGAGCGACTTCACCGGCGCAGGTTGGCCATGTACGCAGCCTGATGAGCGACGAACACTGGCGACGCAGTTTTGCTGCGCTTGAAGGGCTGGGGCTGCACTTCGATTTGCAGACGCCCTGGTGGAACCTGCACGAGGCTGAACGGTTGGCCCGGGACTTTCCCGGCACTACGCTGATTCTCAACCACGCCGGGTTGCCCAATGACCGCAGCGCCGAGGGCCTGGCCGGTTGGCGCCTGGCGATGGCGCGCCTGGCTAATTGGCCAAATGTGCAGGTGAAGATTTCCGGCCTTGGCCAGAGGGGCCAGGCATGGCGCGCCAAGGACAACGCCTGGATCGTGCGTGAAGTGATCGCCATGTTCGGCACTGACCGGGCGATGTTCGCCAGTAACTTTCCGGTGGACAGCTTGTGCGGCTCGTTCGACGACATCTACAGCGGTTTCAAATCCATCGTTGCTGATCTGCCGAGCGCCGATCAGGAGCGACTGTTCTACAGCAACGCGCAGAGAGTCTATCGCTGCGAGCCTTGCGCCATTGACCGCCAATGGCCTGAATCCTTGAGGAGTGAAGCATGAACAAGACAACCATCGCGATGGTGCTGGGTGACCCGGCAGGCATCGGCCCGGAACTGATCGCACGCCTGCTTGCGGAGCCTCAAGTGCGCAGCCAGGCCAACGTGATTTTGATTGCCGACGAGGCCGAAATGCGTCGCGGCATGCGCATCGCCGGGACGGAGTTTCCTTACCGTCGCGTCGAGTCGCTGGATCAGTTGGAATTTCGTGATGACACGCCGCTGTTCTATGACTTTCGTGGCGACACCCTTGGTGAGTTTCCACGCAGTGAAGCCAGTGTCATCGGCGGTCGCTACAGCCTCGACACCCTGGAAAAAGCCCTGCGCCTGACCGAGGCCGGGACCACTGACGCGGTGCTGTTCGGGCCGTTGAACAAGACCTCGCTGCACATGGCCGGCATGGCCCACAGCGATGAGTTGCACTGGTTCGCCGAGTTGCTGGGTTTCCACGGGCCGTTCTGCGAATTCAACGTGCTCGACAACCTCTGGACCTCCCGCGTGACGTCCCACGTGGCGTTGGCGGAAGTGCCGGGCATGCTCAGCCAGACGCGGGTGGTGGAAGCGATCCAGCTGATCGACACCGCGCTCAAGCGCAACGGCTTGGAAAAACCGCGCATCGGTGTGTGTGGGCTGAACCCGCACAACGGCGACAACGGCTCGTTCGGACGCGAAGAACTGGACATCATCGGCCCGGCGGTTCGCTCGGCCCAGACGCTGGGGATTGCGGCCGAAGGTCCATACCCCGCGGACACGATTTTCCTCAAGGTCCAAGGCGATGCCAGTGCCTTTGACGCCGTGGTGACGATGTATCACGACCAGGGGCAGATCGCGATCAAGTTGATGGGCTTCTCCCGTGGGGTGACGGTGCAGGGCGGCTTGCCGATCCCCATCACCACACCGGCCCACGGCACCGCCTTCGACATCGCGGGGCAGGGCAAGGCAAACGTCGGCGCAATTCGCCAGGCATTCGAAATCGCCTGCCGGATGGGCGTCAACAGCTACTGATCCAATTCCTAAAACTGCATAAATCCCCTGTGGGAGCGAGCCTGCTCGCGATAGCGGTCTGACAGTCACTAGAAGTGCCTGGCCTGACGCCATCGCGAGCAGGCTCGCTCCCACATTTGTTTTTTTGTGTGGCTGATAACCCGATCTAACCAATATCCGCTTTTTCCTATCACCGCAGGTTATCGCCGGATACGCATAAGTGATTATCCGCACCCCCCGAGCGCTGGCTAAAGTCGCTTCATCGAATGCCGGAACCCGCCACCCGAGCGGCTCTGCGCAGCGACCCGACAACTACAAAAAACCGGCAGCGCAAGGAACTGTATTCATGAAAATCAAAGCCATCCGTACCCGCGTTTTTGAGTGGAAAGGCAAAGTCGTTCCGCCTCAAGCACACTTCTGCACCAACGCCAGCGACATCCTGTTCGAGCGCGGCGACGCCATGGGCTCGTTTCGTTTCCACGGTTGGCTGGTGGTAGAAGTCGAGACCGATACCGGCCTCGTCGGCATCGGTAACTGCGCCCTGGCGCCGCGTGTGGCCAAGGAAATCATCGACACCTACCTGGCGCCGATTGCGATTGGCGAAGACCCGTTCGACAACGAATACATCTGGCAGAAGATGTACCGCCAGAGCCACGCCTGGGGCCGCAAAGGCATCGGCATGGCGGCGATCTCGGCGATCGACATCGCGATCTGGGACATCATGGGTAAAGCCGTTAACAAGCCCGTGTTCAAACTGCTCGGCGGCCGGACCAAGGAAAAGATCTGGACCTACGCCTCCAAGCTCTACGCCAACGACAACCTCGACCTGTTCCTCGAAGAGGCCCAGGGTTATCTGAACCAGGGTTTCACCGCGCTGAAAATGCGTTTCGGCTATGGCCCGAAAGACGGCCCGGCGGGCATGCGCAAGAACATTGAGCAAGTGCGCGCCCTGCGTAATCTGGCCGGCCCTGACATCGACATCATGCTCGAATGCTACATGGGCTGGACCCTGGAATACGCCCGCCGTATGTTGCCCAAACTCGCCGAGTTCGAACCGCGCTGGCTCGAAGAACCGGTGATCGCCGACGACATCGAAGGCTACATCGAGCTGAAAAAAATGGGGATCATGCCGATCTCCGGCGGCGAGCATGAGTTCACCTCCTACGGCTTCAAGGACCTGCTGGAACGTCGCGCCGTCGACGTGATCCAGTACGACACCAACCGCGTCGGCGGCATCACCGCCGCGCGCAAGATCAACGCCCTGGCCGAGGCCTGGTCGGTGCCGGTGATCCCGCACGCCGGGCAGATGCACAACTACCACCTGACCATGTCCACCACCGCCTCGCCAATGGCCGAGTTCTTCCCGGTGTTCGACGTCGAGGTCGGCAACGAACTCTTCTACTACGTGTTCAAGGGCGAGCCGCAACCGGTCAACGGCTACATCCAGCTCGACGATGACAAGCCCGGCCTGGGCCTGGAAATCTCCGATGAGTACTTGAGCGACTTCAACATCATCGAGTGACCCCCTCGCCACAAATCACGAATTTCTGGAGGGCCGTCATGCGCCTGATTCAATTTGAAAACACTGCCGGTGAACGCCAGGTAGGTCTCGTCGAGGGCTCGCAGGTCCAGGTGCTGCAAGGCACCCGCAGCACCCGTGAACTGGCCCTCGCGGCAATCCGCGCCCAACGCAGCCTGCAAGAAGAAGTCGCCCAGCGCGGCACCGAACCGGGACCGGATTACTCAAAACTGTTGCAGCAGGGCAAAGTCCTGCCGCCGCTGGACCACGAAGACCCGGCCCATTGCCTGATCAGCGGCACCGGCCTGACCCACTTGGGCAGCGCCTCGGCACGGGACAAAATGCACCAGCAGGAGGGCGCGGTTGAAGCCGGCATGACCGACACCATGCGCATCTTCAAGTGGGGTCTGGAGGGTGG
Organism: Pseudomonas sp. UMAB-40; assembly: GCF_900095275.1. Lineage (NCBI taxonomy): Bacteria > Pseudomonadati > Pseudomonadota > Gammaproteobacteria > Pseudomonadales > Pseudomonadaceae > Pseudomonas > Pseudomonas sp. UMAB-40. The sequence continues at coordinate 97,982 of NZ_LT607557.1, read as the reverse complement.
GAAACCGGCGGCCGGGCAGGTCGGCGCGCAACCGGAATGGTTCTACAAAGGTGACGGCAGCATTGTCGTGCGCCCCGGCGCGGACTTCCCGGTGCCGCCGTTTGCCGAAGACGCTGGCGAAGAACCAGAGCTGACCGGCCTCTACGTGATCGGCGACGACGGCCAGCCTTACCGCGTCGGTTATGCCTTGGGCAACGAGTTCTCCGACCATGTGATGGAGCGGCGCAATTACCTGTATCTCGCCCATTCGAAACTGCGTTTCTGCGCCTACGGTCCGGAGCTGCGTGTCGGTGAATTGCCCAGGCATCTTGCAGGCACCAGTCGGATCAAGCGCAACGGCGAAACGATTTGGGAAAAGGAGTTTCTCAGCGGCGAAGACAACATGTGCCACAGCCTCGCCAACCTCGAATTCCACCACTTCAAATACGCGCAGTTTTTGCGCCCCGGCGACGTTCACGTGCACTACTTCGGCACCGCAACGTTGTCGTTTGCCGACGGGGTGAAAACCCAGCCAGGGGATCGCTTCCAGATCAGCCTCGATGAGTTCGGCGCGCCCCTGGAAAACGGCATCGGCGAAAGTGCCCAGCCGTTGGCCATCGGCCAGGTGCGCACACTCTGACCCCCTGTAGGAGCCGGCTTGCCGGCGAATTGCGTCGTGTCGGTCGACATTGAGGTGGCCTGAGCCACCGCCATCGCCAGCAAGCCGGCTCCTACAAGGTCTGCAATTGATCAAGGAATCCACATGAGCCTATTTCTCGGACACAACTACATCGGCGGCCGGCGCAGCGCCAACGGTACGCAGCAACTGCAAAGCCTCGATGCCACGACGGGCGAAGCACTGCCGGGCCGTTTTTTCCAGGCCACTGAAACGGAAGTGGATTCGGCCGCCAACGCTGCGGCGGCCGCGTACCCGGTCTACCGCAACCTCAGCGCGGAAAAACGTGCGCTATTCCTCGATGCCATCGCTGATGAAATCGATGCCCTGGGCGATGACTTCGTGGCCACTGTGTGCCGCGAAACTGCGTTGCCGGCCGGGCGTATCCAGGGTGAGCGCGGGCGCACCAGCGGCCAGATGCGTTTGTTTGCCAAGGTCCTGCGTCGCGGCGATTTCTACGGCGCGCGCATTGATCGGGCACTGCCGGATCGCCAGCCGTTGCCGCGTCCAGACCTGCGTCAGTACCGCATTGCCTTGGGGCCTGTCGCCGTGTTCGGTGCCAGTAACTTTCCGTTGGCGTTTTCAACCGCCGGTGGCGATACCGCTTCGGCGCTGGCCGCCGGTTGCCCGGTGGTGTTCAAGGCGCACAGCGGGCACATGGCGACGGCCGAGTGGGTCGCCGACGCGATCATTCGCGCCGCCGAACGCACCGAAATGCCGACGGGCGTATTCAACATGATCTACGGTGGGGGTGTCGGCGAATGGCTGGTCAAGCACCCGGCGATTCAGGCCGTGGGCTTCACCGGTTCGCTCAAGGGCGGCAATGCCCTGAGCCACATGGCCGCAACGCGGCCGCAACCGATCCCGGTGTTTGCCGAAATGTCGAGCATCAATCCGGTGTTCCTGCTGCCCGAAGCCATCAAGGTGCGTGGCGAGCAAATCGCTGCGCAACTGGCCGGTTCGGTGACCCTGGGCTGCGGGCAGTTCTGCACCAATCCGGGCCTGGTCATCGGTCTGCGCTCGCCACAGTTCAGCCTGTTCCTGGAAACGTTTTGCGCCAGCATGAACCAGCAACCGGCCCAGACCATGCTCAATGCCGGCGCGCTGGTCAGTTACAGCCTCGGCCTTGGGGCGTTGCATGAACATCCGGGGCTGACGCACCTGGCGGGCAAGCCGCAACAGGGCAATCAGGCGCAACCACAGGTGTTCAAGGCGGATGTCAGCCTGTTGCTCAAGGGCGATGAGTTGCTTCAGGAAGAGGTGTTCGGACCGACCACCATCGTCATCGAGGTTGAGGACCGGGCGCAGCTGACGGCGGCGTTGCACGGTCTGCGCGGGCAATTGACGGCGACGTTGATTGGCGAGGCGGACGAATTGCTGGAGTACCGCTGGTTGGCGGAGTCGTTGCAGGAAAAGGTCGGACGGATCTTGCTCAATGGCTACCCGACCGGGGTCGAGGTGTGTGAGGCGATGGTGCATGGCGGGCCGTATCCGGCGACGTCTGATTCGCGCGGCACATCGGTTGGCACCTTGGCGATTGACCGGTTCCTGCGGCCGGTGTGCTTCCAGAATTACCCGGATGCGTTGTTGCCCGAGGCGTTGCAGAACGCCAATCCACTGGGGATTCGGCGGTTGGTGGATGGGGAGGTGAGTCAGTCAGCTTTGTAGTGCCTGGGCTGCCGCCATCGCGGGCAAGCCCGCTCCCACAGGGTTCGGTATTGATCACAGAATCTGTGTACGACATCAATCACTGTGGGAGCGGGCTTGCCCGCGATGGCGGCATCAGCCTCAACAAATTACTTGGCAGTCACCGCCGCAGCCTTCACCACCGAAGGCTTCAACACCAGCCACAACGCCGCCGCAATCAACACCCCGCCGTAGATATGCGCCATCGACAACGGCTCATCCAGCAACAGCGCTCCCCACAACACCCCGAACGGCGGGATCAGGAAGGTCGTGGTCATCGACCTCACCGGCCCGATCGAGCTGAGCAGGCGGAAGTAAATAATGTACGCCAGCGCGGTACACATCAGCCCCAACCCAAGTAACGACAACCAGACATTCCAGCCGCCCCAGCTTGCCGGTGGCTGGCTGATCACGCTGTAGCCGAACAACGGCAACAGGAACAGCGTCGCCCCGAGCATGCTGCCCAGCGCCGAAAGACGGCTGTCGAGACCGCCCGCGTGGTCAAGCCAGCGGCGCGCCAGGAACCCGGCAAAGCCATAACAGGTGGTGGCGAGCAGGCAGGCAACGGCGCCCATCAGCAATTCCATGTCGAACGCCACCGGCCCGGCGCGGGTCAGGACGCCCACGCCCAATAACCCGAGGAACACCCCGCCAAGCTTGGCTGCGGTGAGTTTTTCATGGAAGAACAGGCCGCCGATCAACACGCCCATCAGCGGCGTGGTGGCGTTGAAAATCGCCGAGTAACCGGCCGGCAGCACCTGGGCGGCCACGGAATAGAGGGTCGCCGGAATCCCGGAGTTGATCACCCCGAGCAACATCACGGTCTTGAGCTTGCCTTTAAAGTCCCAGCTGATGCGCATCAGGCCGAGAATCACCAGCAAGCCGACGGCGGCAATCGACACACGAAAAAAGGCCGTGGGGATTGTGCCAATCACGGGGGCGATGATGCGCATGAACAGAAAGCTCGCGCCCCAGATCGCGGCCAGCGACAGCAATCGGAAAATATCGACAGGACTCACGGTGCACTCCTTCCTTGATGGGGGCGAGAGTGTTGCCGAGCGCCTTATCCATGGCAACCGAAAAACGAGCATTTAACTCGAGCCGAAAATTACGCTTCTCCTGCACCCGGTTCACTGGCTAAGCTCAGGGCTCACGAATTCCCGCAGAGGTCTCACCCATGCCGCAGCAATGGCCAGCCGCCGACATCGCCCGAATGATCCTCGATGGCTTTGACGATTACCGCGAGCATTTCCGTCAGATCACCGACGGCGCCCGGGCCCGCTTCGAGCAGGCCAAGTGGCAGGAGGCGCAGGTCGCCTCGGCTGCGCGGATCAATCTGTACGAAGAAAAAGTCAGCGAAACGGTGGAACGGCTGCGCATCGCGTTTGACAGCGACACGCTGGACGTCAGCTGCTGGCCGCTGGTCAAAAGCGCTTACATCACGCTGATCGACCTGCGTTTCGACGATGAACTGTCCGAGACCTGGTACAACTCTATTTTCTGCGGGCTGTTCAGCCATGACCTGATCAGCGACGGCTGCATGTTTATCCACACCACCCGGCCCAGCCTGCGCCGGGCCCGCGCCGCGCAAACCCGAACCTATAAGCCCCAGGGCCAGTTGTCCGGCATGCTCGCGAGCATTTTTGCCGATTACAGCTTCAGCGAGGATTACGCCGACCTGGCCGGCGACCTGCACCGCCTCGAAGCCCAACTGCGCGAGAACCTGCCGGATTGGGTGTGCAAGGACCCGGAACTGAGCGTCGAGCTGTTTTCCTCGGTGCTCTACCGCAACAAGGGCGCGTACCTGGTGGGGCGCATCTACACCCGGGACGAACAATGGCCGCTGGTGATTCCGCTGCTGCACCGTGAAGGGCGCGGGATTCAGATCGATGCGCTGATCACCGATGAAGCCGATGTGTCGATCATCTTCTCGTTCACCCGCTCGTATTTCATGGTGGATGTGCCGGTGCCGGCGGAGTTCATCGGTTTCCTCAAGCGCATCCTGCCGGGCAAGCACGTCGCCGAGTTGTACACCTCGATCGGCTTCTACAAGCACGGCAAGTCCGAGTTCTACCGGGCGCTGATCAACCACCTGGCCAACACCGACGACCAATTCATCATGGCCCCCGGCGTGCGCGGCATGGTGATGAGCGTGTTTACCCTGCCGGGCTTCAACACCGTGTTCAAAATCATCAAGGACCGTTTCTCGCCGTCGAAAAACGTCGACCGCGCCACGGTGATCGAAAAATACCGGTTGGTGAAAAGCGTCGACCGCGTCGGGCGCATGGCCGATACCCAGGAGTTCGCCGATTTTCGCTTCCCGTTGAGCAAGTTCGACCCGGCGTGCCTGGAAGAGCTGCTGGAGGTGGCCGCGTCCACGGTGTCGGTGGAAGACGACACCGTGCTGATCCGCCACTGCTGGACCGAGCGGCGGATGACGCCGCTGAACCTGTACCTGGAAAACGCCAACGAGGCGCAGGTCCACGAGGCGCTTGAAGATTACGGTCTGGCGATCAAGCAACTGGCAGCCGCGAACATCTTTCCCGGCGACATGCTGTTGAAGAACTTCGGCGTCACCCGGCACGGTCGGGTGGTGTTTTATGACTATGACGAGATCTGCTTCCTGACCGAAGCCAACTTCCGCCACATCCCGCAACCGCGTACACCGGAAGACGAGATGGCCTCCGAGCCGTGGTATTCGATCGGGCCGCTGGATGTGTTTCCCGAGGAGTTTCCGCCGTTCCTGTTTGCCGATTCCGGGCAAAGGAAGCTGTTTGACCAGTTGCATGGCGAGTTGTACAACGCCGATTACTGGAAAAGCCTCCAGGAGGCCATTCGCGCCGGCAAAATCATCGACGTGTTCCCTTATCGCCGCAAAGGCCTCGATAACGAATAACCCCCTGAGTGAACACCCCTGTGGCGAGGGAGCTTGCTCCCGCTGGGTCGCGAAGCGACCCCAAAACCATCCACCGTCGTGTTTCAGATACACCGCGATGACCGGATTACGACTGCTGCGCAGCCGGGCGGGAGCAAGCTCCCTCGCCACAAAGGCAGGTTGAGTTCGTCGCCGCGCGCCCAAATCTGCGACAATCGCCCCCCTGCGCCACTAGACGACTTTTGCGTACCTGATGACTGACGAATCGCCTTCCATCGACAAACTGCTGAAAAACCTCGATCACGCCATGCTCGCCGACCGCCACCGGCTGCGGCGGCAGTTGCTTGAGCTGCGCAAGAAACCCGACGAGGCCAAGCTGGCCCAGTGGGTGACGCGCATGCAGGCGTCCTGTGACCAGGTGCTGGCGCGGCGTGCCAGCCTGCCGGTGATTCGTTACGACGACAGTTTGCCGATCGCCGCCAAGCGCGACGAAATCAAGGAAGCGCTGCTCAAGCATCAGGTGCTGATCATCGCCGGCGAGACCGGCTCGGGTAAAACCACCCAGTTACCGAAGATCTGCCTGGAAATCGGCCGCGGCCAGCATGGTTTGATCGGCCATACTCAGCCGCGTCGAATCGCTGCGCGCAGCGTGGCCAGCCGGGTTGCCGAAGAACTGGCGACGCCGTTGGGCGCGCTGGTCGGCTACCAAGTGCGGTTCGAGGACCAGAGCGATTCCAACACCCTGATCAAACTGATGACCGACGGCATCCTGCTGGCGGAAACCCAGAACGACCGCTACCTCGAACGCTACGACACGATCATCGTCGACGAAGCCCACGAACGCAGCCTCAACATCGACTTCCTGCTCGGCTACCTGAAAACCCTGCTGCCGCGCCGTCCGGACCTGAAAGTCATCATCACCTCGGCGACCATCGACCTGGAGCGCTTCTCCAAGCACTTCGACGATGCGCCGATTGTCGAAGTCTCCGGCCGGACCTTCCCGGTTGAAACCTGGTATCGCCCGCTGACGCTTGAGCAGGACGAGGAGGGCAACCGCGTCGAGGACGACTTGACCGTGGATCAGGCGATCCTCGCCACCCTCGATGAAATTGCCGCGTTCGAACGCAGCGAGCGCAAGAGCCCCGGTGATGTGCTGGTGTTCCTGCCCGGCGAGCGCGAGATTCGCGACGCCGCCGACATGCTGCGCAAGGCCCAGCTCAAGCACACCGAGATTCTGCCGCTGTACGCGCGCTTGTCGCCGGCCGAACAGCAGCGGATTTTCCAGTCGCACCCTGGCCGGCGCGTGGTGTTGGCGACCAACGTCGCGGAAACCTCGCTGACGGTGCCGGGCATTCGTTATGTGATCGACAGCGGCACCGCGCGCATCAGCCGTTACAGCTACCGCGCCAAGGTTCAGCGCCTGCCCATCGAAGCCATTTCCCAGGCCAGCGCCAACCAGCGTAAAGGTCGATGCGGTCGGGTCGAGCCGGGTATTTGCATTCGCCTCTATGGCGAAGAAGACTTTATCGGTCGCCCGGAATTTACCGATCCGGAAATTCTGCGGACCAACCTCGCAGCGGTGATTTTGCAGATGCTGCACCTGCGCCTCGGCGAGATCACCGATTTCCCGTTTATCGAACCGCCGGATGGCAAGGCGATCAGCGACGGTTTTAACCTGCTGCAAGAACTCTCGGCGGTCGACCGCAACAGCCAGCTGACCCCGCTCGGTCGCCAGTTGGCGCGCCTGCCGGTGGACCCGCGCATGGGCCGCATGCTGCTGGAAGCGGCGAAACTCGGCAGCTTGCAGGAAGTGCTGATCGTCGCCAGCGCCATGTCGATCCAGGATCCGCGCGAGCGTCCGCCGGAGCGTCAGCAAGCGGCGGATCAGGCTCACGCACAGTGGAAGGACGTGGACTCGGATTTCGCCGGGCTGGTCAATCTGTGGCGCGGTTTTGAAGAACAGCGCCAGGCGCTGACGGCGAGCCCGCTGCGCAACTGGTGCCGCAAGAACTTCCTCAATTACCTGCGCCTGCGCGAATGGCGCGACTCGCACCGTCAGTTGAGTCTGATCTGCCGCGACATGCAGTTGAGCCTGAACAAAGAGCCGGCGGATTACCCGAAGCTGCACAAAGCCGTGCTCTCGGGCCTGCTCAGCCAGATAGGTCAGAAAGCCGATGAAGGCGATTACCTCGGTGCCCGTCAGCGGCGCTTCTGGATTCACCCGTCCTCCGGGTTGGGCAAGAAGCGTCCGCAATGGCTGATGACCGCCGAACTGGTGGAAACCACCAAGCTCTATGCGCGCATGGTCGCCAAGATCGACTCGGACTGGATCGAGCCGCTGGCCGGGCACCTGATCAAGAAAAATCACTTTGAACCGCACTGGGAGAAGAAGCGCGGCCAGGTCGTGGCCTTCGAGCAGATCACGCTGTTCGGGCTGATCGTGGTCGGTCGCCGGCCGGTGCATTACGGGCCGATCGATCCGGTGGTGTCCCGTGAGTTCTTTATTCGCGAAGGCCTGGTGCGCGGCGAGATTCAATCCAAAGCCAAGTGCCTGACGGCCAATGCGCAGCTGCTGGAACAACTCGACGAACTGGAAGCCAAGGCCCGGCGTCGCGACATTCTCGCTGACGAAGAAACCCTGTTCGCTTTCTACGACGCGCGACTGCCGGCGGAGATCCACCAGACCGCGACCTTCGACAGCTGGTACCGGGTCAACAGCCAGAAAGACCCGCAGCTGCTGATCATGCGCGAAGAAGACGTGCTGGCCCGTGAGGCCAGCGAAGTCACCGCACTGCATTACCCGGACACCTTGCACATCGGCGATCTGGAACTGGCCCTGAGTTACCACTTCGAGCCGAATCATCCACGTGACGGCGTGACCCTGCGTGTGCCGGCGCCGCTGTTGCCGATGCTGCCGCCGGAACGTCTGGAATGGCTGGTGCCGGGCGTGATCGAGGCCAAGTGCATCGCGCTGGTGCGCAACCTGCCCAAGGCCCTGCGCAAGAATTTCGTGCCGGTGCCGGACTTCGTCAAAGCCGCGTTGCAGCGCATGACCTTCGCCGAGGGCTCGTTGCCGCACGCGTTGGGCCGCGAGCTGCTGCGCATGACGGGCGCGCGGGTCAGTGATGAGGCGTGGGCGGAAGCTTCGCAGCAGGTCGACAGTCATTTGCGGATGAACCTGGAAATCGTTGATGGCCAGGGCAAGTTCCTCGGCGAAGGGCGAGATCTGGCCGAGTTGACGGCACGCTTTGCCGAAGCCAGCCAAGCCGCGTTGGCCGTGCCGCAAACCGCGAAAAACCAGCAGCCGGTGGAGCCGAAAGTCTTTGCCGCCGTCGCCGAGAAAACCCAGCAGAAGATCGCCGGGTTGTCGATGACGGTGTATCCGGCGCTGGTGGAAGAGAGCGGTACGGTCAAGGAAGGTCGATTCTCGACCCCGGCCGAAGCCGAGTTCCAGCATCGCCGCGCCTTGCAACGATTACTGATGCAGCAATTGGCCGAGCCGGCGAAGTTCCTGCGCGGCAAGCTGCCGGGGCTGACCGAGTTGGGGCTGATGTACCGTGAACTGGGGCGCATTGATGCGCTGGTGGAAGACATTCTGCTGGCCAGCCTCGACAGCTGCATTCTCGAGGGCGAAGACCCGTTGCCGCGGGATGGCGCCGGGCTGGCCTCGTTGGCCGAGCGCAAGCGCGGTGGCTGGACCGAGCACGCCGAACGCCTGGCCAAGTTGACGCTGGAGATTCTCAAGCACTGGCACGGCCTGCAGAAACGCTTCAAGGGCAAGATTGATCTGGCGCAAGCCGTGGCCTTGAACGACATCAAGCAGCAGCTCAGTCATCTGGTGTATCCCGGGTTTGTCCGGGAAACACCGATGCAGTGGCTCAAGGAATTGCCGCGTTACCTGAAGGCCGTCGAGCAACGCTTCGAGAAGATCGGTGCTCAGGTGCAGAGGGATCGGGTCTGGAGTGGCGAATTGTCCGGTCTCTGGACCCAATACCAGACCCGCGCCAACAAACACGCCCAGGAAGGCAAGCGCGATCCGCAACTGGAGCTCTATCGCTGGTGGCTGGAGGAATACCGGGTTTCGCTGTTCGCCCAGCAACTGGGGACCAAAGTGCCGATCTCCGACAAGCGCCTGAACAAGCAATGGACCCAGGTAGAGCCATAGCACGACCCCTTGTAGGAGCCGGCTTGCTGGCGATGGCGTCTTTGAAATCGCCATCGCCAGCAAGCCGGCTCCTACAGGGCCTCATCCGCGATCATCATTACCAGAATCGCAAGGCCGCTTGACTCGCAAAATGGCGCCAAAACCCAATGTTTATGGCAAACTTCGCGCCTATAAACGCCGGCCCCGCGGTTTTGAGCCTCTCACGGTTCGGGCGGATCGGAATAAAGCGATGCCAGGTGTGCTTCCCGTGACGGAAACAGACCCTTTGTGTGTTGGTACGTCGGTGCCAACGCTTTCTGCCTGAACAGATTAGAGAAACGACCATGCATAACGTCGTCATCAGCGGCACCGGCCTGTACACCCCGGCCAACAGCATCTCCAATGAAGAGCTGGTGCAGTCTTTCAACGCTTACGTCGCGCAATTCAACGCCGATAACGCCGACGCCATCGCCCGTGGCGAAGTCGAAGCGTTGACCGAATCCAGCGCTGCGTTTATCGAAAAAGCTTCCGGTATCAAAAGCCGCTTTGTCATGGACAAGGACGGCATTCTCGACCCGCAACGCATGGCGCCGCGTCTGCCTGAGCGTTCCAACGACGAATGGTCGGTGCTTTGCCAAATGGCCATCGGCGCGGCCGAACAGGCCTTGCAGCGTGCCGGCAAGACCGCCGCCGACATCGACGGCGTCATTGTGGCGTGCTCCAACCTGCAACGCGCCTACCCGGCCATCGCCATTGAGGTCCAGGAAGCGCTGGGCATCCAGGGCTTCGGTTTCGACATGAACGTGGCCTGCTCCTCGGCGACCTTCGGCATCCAGGCCGCCACCAACAGTGTGCAACTGGGTCAGGCCCGGGCGATCCTGATGGTCAACCCGGAAGTCTGCACCGGTCACCTGAACTTCCGCGACCGTGACAGCCACTTTATCTTTGGCGACGCGGCGACGGCAGTGATCATCGAGCGTGCCGACCTGGCGACGTCCAAGCATCAGTTCGATGTGGTCAGCACCAAACTGCTGACCAAGTTCTCCAACAACATCCGCAACAACTTTGGCTTTCTCAACCGCGCGGCGGAAGAGGGCATCGGTGCCAAGGACAAACTGTTCGTGCAGGAAGGCCGCAAGGTGTTCCGCGACGTCTGCCCGATGGTCGCCGAGCTGATCGCTACGCACCTGGAAGAGAACAAGCTCAACGTCGGTGACGTGAAGCGCTTCTGGTTGCACCAGGCCAACCTCAGCATGAACCACCTGATCGTCAAGAAACTGCTGGGCCGCGAAGCCACCGAAGAAGAAGCCCCGGTGATTCTCGACACCTACGCCAACACCAGCTCCGCCGGGTCGGTGATTTCGTTTCACAAACATCAGGACGATCTGGCCGCCGGTTCCCTGGCCGTGCTCAGCTCGTTCGGCGCGGGTTACTCGATTGGTAGCGTGATTTTGCGCAAGCGTTGAGATTAACGGCTGTCGTTCTTTCTTCTGATTTGCGGTGGCTTTTCCTACAGCCGAAACAGTCGGGACGCTGTAACTTTCGGAAATGACAGCAGGACGTTGCCGACGGCGATGCCCTGCTGACTCATTTTTCGAAGTCAGGACAAGGGGTTTGTGAATGGCGGCTGACGACGCGCAACTGCTGCAACGATTGCTGGCAGGCGAACAACAAGCCTTCAAAGAGTTGGTCAGCACTTACCAGAGCCCGATGCGTGCTGTGGCTTATGCGATCGTCGGCAGCCGGCATGCTGATGAGGTGGTGCAGGACGCGTGGCTGTCTGTCGTGCGTAATCTGAGCAAGTTCGAGGCGCGTTCGAGCCTCAAGACCTGGTTGCTGACCATCACCGCCAATGCGGCGAAGGGCCGTTACAAGCAGAACCGTCGCGAGGTGCTGCTTGATGACCTTCCATCGCCCCATGGCACCATCGATGATGATCGTTTTTCGTCCGCTGATGGCCACTGGCTGGTGGCACCGTTCGCCTGGCATCAGGACACCCCGGAGGCGTTGCTCACCGAAAGCGAATTGCGCGAATGCCTCGAACACACGTTGCTCAACCTGTCGGAACTGCAAAGCAGCGTCTTGCTGTTGCGCGAGCGTCAGGGCCTGGAACTGGAAGAGATCTGTAATCTTCTGGAAATCTCGCTCTCCAATGTTCGCGTGCTGCTGCATCGGGCACGCTTGAAGGTCTTTGCGACCGTGGAGCATTTTGAGGAAACCGGCGAATGCTGACCTGTAAGGAGCAAGTGGCACGTTCCAGTGATTATCTCGATGGCCAGTTGAGCTTTCGGGAGAAGTTGCTGGTGCGGCATCATTTGATGTTCTGCCCCAATTGCCGGCGGTTCATTCGTCAGATGCGTTTGATGCAGGCGACGCTGCGTGCGATGCCGGAAGAAGCGGTGCCGGATGTGGACAAGATCGCCGAGCGTCTGGCCGCTGAACGTCTCAAGGATGTTCCCTGACCGGTAAAAGCCGGGAAGAGAAGCAGACTGGCGTGGATGAATCGAACGGATGATGGGGATCGATTCACCCACGCCAGGCTGAAAGCGCCTCGGGCATTCCATGGCCCGAGGCGTGTTGCGCGGTGTTTAGAACTTGGCTTCGGCATCCAGTTGCAGGGTGTTGATGTCCGAGTCCTTGAGCGTGGCGTTGGTGTAGTCCGAGTTAGCCATGAAGTACGTCGCGCCGAGGTTGAAGTTCTTGTCCAGCTCGTAGCTCACTTTCAACTTGCTGCCGCGCGAACCGGTGAAACCGTTGGCGAAGTCGGAGTCGGTGAAGGCACCGACCACGGCGTTACGCTGTACGTCGCGATAGTTGTAGTCCACGGCGAAGCCATAAATCTTGGTCTTGATACCGGCTAGCCAAGCAGAGTCCTGATCGTTGCTGGCATCTTTGTTGTTGACGTACTGACCGTACAGCGAGAGCGGCAGTGGCAGGCCGCCGATGTCGAGCTGACCGAAGCCTTCGTACAGTTTGAACTGTTCGTTCGGGCTGTTGCCGTTGATGGCCAGTTGGCCTGGGATGACGCCGGCAACCGGGGTGATGTCGTCGTCGTTGTCGTAGCCGTAGACGCTGCCACCCAAGGTGAATTTCAGGTTGTCGGTGATAGCGAAGCGCGCACCCAACTGGCCAGCGTACAGACGCAAGTCGTGTTTGAACTGCACACCGTCGCCGTCGACGTTGTCCTTGAGGGTGTAGTGACCGGCGCTACCGAACAGCTCGGTGCTGGCGCCCAGTGGGTATTTGTAAGACAGGGACAGACCTTCCGGGCTGATGTCGCTATCCCAGATGACGTCGCCCATGCTCACCCATTGCTGTGGCATCTTGCCGCCCACGACGTGCAGGTTTTTGGCGAAGTCGGGGTGGTAGTCGACGTAACCCTGGTCCAGCCAGATCTGCTTCTTGTCGAAGTAGTTATCCAGGCTTTGGTTGGTGGAACGAGGGTCATCGTTGTTGCCGGTGGCGATACGGATACCGGTGTCCACTTGCGGGTTGATTTCGGTGTAGGCACCCAGGCGGGCACGGATGCGCTGGCGATCCTGGTCTTTGTTGTTCGAAACGCCATCGTTGTGGACGGTTTCCTGACGGAAACGCACGTCGCCCTTGAATTGGGTCTTGGCGGCCCAGGCCAGTTTCTGGTCGAAGGTGCTCAGTTCATTGGTTTTCTTCGCGGTGGCCGCGATCTGCTCGTTGGTCTCTTGCTGAGCCTGACGGGCGATTTGCTGGTCTTTCTGATCCCTGGCCAGCTCGGCTTGCAGTTCGCTGTATTGCGCGTTGGTAATCGAGCCGTTTGCCTTAAGCATGTCGAGCAGTTTGGCGTCGACTGCGGCACTGGCCGGAACACTCATGGCCAGCAGCAGACCGCCACACAGGGCCGCCGCAGTTTTCGTGGAAGCAAGACGCATATCAATCTCCGAAGATGTAAGGGGATGACTGAGCCATCCGGGACACAACCGACCGTTGATGGACGGAAACAGTGGCCGGGTAGAACCCGACGCTCTAAAAACTGGCGCCAGTATCGCGATGGTTTATTACAGAGCAGTGGCAAAGTGATGGCGTCTCGATGACGATCCAGAGTCGGTCTGAACTTTTGATCCAGAGCCCTGTCGGCGCTTTGACGGATGTTTAATGGCGGGCGATAGGCGATACTCGCCGGGCTGTTACGCGAAGAAGTAGAGAGGGTGTCAATGCCGCTGCAACGTCTGGAAAGCCTGTCCGATATTGGTCCGCGCACGTGGGATGCTCTGGTGCCGGATAATCAGCCGTTTCTGCGCCATGCCTTTCTCAGTGCACTGGAAGACAGCGGCAGCCTCGGCCCCCATTCCGGCTGGCAGCCCGAGCATCTGTTGCACCTCGAAGAAGGGCGTCTGATCGCCGCGTTGCCCAGTTACCGCAAGTGGCACTCCTACGGCGAGTACGTGTTTGATCACGCCTGGGCTGATGCCTGCGAGCGTGCCGGCATCGACTATTACCCCAAGCTGTTGACCGCCGTGCCGTTCAGCCCGGTCAGCGGGCCGCGGTTGCTGGCACGTAATGTCGAGGACGGTTTTGAACTACTGAAGAGCCTGCCGGGCTACCTTGAGATCGAAGAACTCTCCAGCGCCCACATCAACTTCACAGACCCTTTCACCGACGCAGCATTGGCCGAACAACCCGGCTGGTTGCAGCGGATCGGCTGTCAGTACCACTGGCAGAATCGTGGCTATCGGGACTTTCAGGACTTCCTCGACGTCCTCAGTTCGCGCAAACGCAAACAGATGCGCAAAGAGCGCGAGCAAGTGGCGGGGCAGGGTATTGAGTTCGAATGGCTGGAAGGTCGGCAGCTGGATCAGGCGCAGTGGGATTTCGTCTATGCCTGCTACGCCAATACCTACGCGGTGCGTCGGCAAAGGCCCTATCTGACGCGAGAATTTTTCAGCCTGCTGGCGGAGCGCATGCCCGAAGCCATTCGCGTGGTGCTGGCCAAGCAAGGTTCACGACCCGTGGCCATGGCCTTCAGCCTGGTGGGCGGCGACAGTTTTTACGGCCGCTATTGGGGCTGCCTGGCGGAGTTCGACCGCCTGCATTTCGAGACCTGTTTCTACCAGGGCATGGACTACGCGATTGCCCATGGCTTCCAGCGTTTTGACGCCGGTGCCCAGGGCGAACACAAGCTGATTCGCGGGTTCGAACCGGTGATCACCCATTCCTGGCATTACCTGCGTCACCCCGGCCTGAAAGCCGCGGTCAAAGACTTCCTGCACCAGGAGCGTCTGGGGGTGTTGGCGTATGCCGAGGAAGCGAGGACCGCGTTGCCTTATCGGCAAGCATGATCCTCGCCGGTGGCCTCAAGTGCCTTCCTTGCCGAGCCAGCGATAGGTCACGCCACCGATCACCGCGCCCAGCAGCGGTGCCACCCAGAACATCCACAATTGCGCGATGGCCCAGCCGCCGACCATCAACGCCGGACCGGTGCTGCGGGCCGGGTTGACCGAGGTGTTGGTGACGGGAATCGAGATCAAGTGAATCAGCGTCAAGGCCAGCCCGATGGCAATCGGTGCAAGCCCGGCGGGCGCACGTTTGTCGGTGGCGCCGAGGATGATCAGTACGAACATCGCGGTCATCACCAGTTCACAGACAAAGCCTGCGGCCATTGAGTACTTGCCCGGGGAATGTTCGCCGTAGCCGTTGGAAGCCAGGCCGGCGGAGAGATCGAAGCCTTCCTTGCCGCTGGCGATGTAGTAGATCAGCGCGGCGGCGATAATGGCGCCAATCACCTGGGCGATGATGTACGCGGGCAACTCCCGCGCCGGAAACCGACCGCCGACGCACAGGCCGACGGAGACGGCTGGGTTGAGGTGACAACCGGAGATATGGCCAATGGCGAATGCCATGGTCAACACGGTGAGACCGAACGCGATGGCCACACCCAGCACCCCGATTCCGAGGGGCGAAGACGCAGCGAGCACCGCGCTGCCGCAACCGCCCAAGACCAGCCAGAACGTACCTAACAACTCAGTGACTGAACGTTTGAACAGCGACATGAGAGCGTCCTTGATAGGCGACCTATCGAGACTGTATCGCGTGATGCATCCTGCAGGTTTACGACAGGTTCATTTCCAGAACCTTGGCTGAGTACAGCAGGGTTTCTGCGGATTTCCAGCGGCCATGAAAAAACCGCCAGGGCCTGTGGGTAGCAGGCTGTGGCGGTTTATCAGGGTGTAGATAGTCCCTGTGGGAGCGAGCAAGCTCGCTCCCACAGGGTTGGTGGTGAGTTCAATCAATCGATACCGACAAACCCGCCCGTCTGGTGCTGCCACAGCCGCGCATACAATCCACCCTGCGCCAGCAGCTCGGCGTGGGTGCCGGTTTCGGCGATCTTGCCTTTTTCCAGCACCACCAACCGGTCCATCCTGGCGATGGTCGAGAGCCGGTGGGCGATGGCGATTACGGTTTTGCCCTGCATCAGGGTTTCCAGACTTTCCTGGATCGCCGCTTCGACTTCCGAATCCAGTGCCGAGGTCGCCTCGTCCATGATCAGGATTGGTGCGTCCTTGAGCAGCACGCGAGCAATCGCAATCCGCTGACGCTGGCCGCCGGAAAGTTTCACCCCGCGCTCACCCACATGCGCATCGAAACCGGTACGGCCTTCGGCGTCCGACAGCAACGGAATGAACTCATCGGCGCGCGCCTTGTGCACCGCTTCCCACAGCTCGGCGTCGGTGGCATCGGGTCTGCCGTAAAGCAGGTTGTCGCGGATCGAACGGTGCAGCAACGAGGTGTCCTGAGTGATCATGCCGATGCGCTCGCGCAGGCTTTCCTGACCGACTTCGGCGATGTTCTGCCCATCGATGAGGATTCGCCCGCCCTGCACGTCATAGAGGCGCAGCAGCAGGTTGACCAGGGTCGATTTGCCGGCGCCGGACGGTCCGATCAAGCCGATTTTCTCACCGGGTTTGATCGTCAGGTTGAGGTCGCCAATGATCCCGCTCTTCTTGCCGTAGTGGAAATCCACGTGTTCGAAGCGCACTTCGCCACGGGGCACGGTCAGCGGTTTGGCCTGATCGCGGTCGGTGATGCTGACCGGTTGGGCGATGGTCCGCAAACCGTCCTGGACCATGCCGATGTTTTCGAAGATGCCAGTGACCACCCACATGATCCAGCCGGACATGTTGACGATGCGAATGACCAGGCCTGTCGCCAGGGCAATCGCGCCCACCGAGATCAGCGACTGCGTCCACAGCCACAGGGCCAGGCCGGTGGTGGTGACGATCAGCAGGCCGTTCATGCTGGTGATGGCCACGTCCATGCTGGTGACCACGCGCCCGGCCAGTTGGGCTTTTTCGGTTTGCTCCTTGATGGCTTCCTTGGCGTATTGCTGTTCATGGTTGGTGTGGGCAAACAGCTTCAAGGTGGTGATGTTGGTGTAGCCGTCGACGATCCGCCCCATGAGTTTGGAGCGCGCATCGGAGGATTGCACCGAGCGGTCCTTTACCCTTGGCACGAAGTAATAAAGCGCGCCGATGAACCCGGCGATCCAGGTCGTCAGCGGGATCATCAGGCGCCAGTCGGCTTCGGCAAACAGCACCAGCGCGCTGATGGCGTAGATCAGCACATGCCACAGGGCGTCCACCGCTTGCACGGCGGAATCGCGCAGGGCGTTGCCGGTCTGCATGATGCGCTGGGCGATGCGCCCGGCGAAGTCGTTCTGGAAGAAATTCAGGCTCTGTTTGAGCACGTAGCGGTGGTTCTGCCAGAGAATCAGGCTGGTCATGCCGGGGTTCAACGTCTGGTGTACCAGCAGGTCGTGCAGACCGAAGAAAATCGGTCGCAGCACCAGGGTCACCACCACCATCCAGGTCAGCTCAAGTGCGTGTTCCTGGAAGAAGTCCGGGTTCGGCGTGCCTTGGGCCAGGTCGATGATGCGGCTCAGGTAGTTGAACAGCGCGACTTCAATCAAGGAGGCGAACAGGCCGACAATCAGCAGGGCGGCGAAACTCGGCCAGACCTGCTTCAAATAATAGGTATAGAAGGGGAGAACCCGATCTGGCGGAGCCGCCGTCGGAGCGTCGCGGAATATGTCGATCAGTTTCTCGAAACGGCGATAAAGCATCAGTTCTCCGCCCGCGCACGGGCTCTCCTTTAAACGGTATGAGCGGCGCCGGATAGCGGCCGCCGCTCAAGCACTCCTGTGCAGATTAGTCGATGACTTTGGCTGACTTGATGAACACAGGGTCGGCCGGCACGTCTTTCATGCCGCTTTTGGTGGTGGTCTGGGAGTTGACGATGACATCGACCACATCCATGCCTTTGACGACTTTACCGAACACGGCATAACCATCACCGCTGTCGAGGAAATCGTTGTCCTTGACGTTGATGAAGAACTGGCTGGTGGCCGAATCCGGGTTCGAGGTGCGGGCCATGGACAGCGTGCCACGCACGTTATGCAGACCGTTTTTGGACTCGTTCTTGATCGGTGCCTTGGTGTCTTTTTGCGTCATCTCTTTGGTGAAACCACCGCCCTGGACCATGAAGCCAGGAATTACCCGGTGGAAAATCGTGTTGTTGTAGAAGCCGCTGTTGACGTACTCAAGGAAGTTCTTGGTACTGATCGGTGCCTTGACCGGGTCCAGTTCGATTTCGATCTGGCCGTTGGTGGTTTCCAGCAATACGTGCGGCGCCTTGGCGGCGGGCGTTGCGGCCATCAGGTTGGCGGCAAACAGAACGGAGCCGGCGACGAGGGCGATTTTTTTCAGCATGGGTCAGTGATCCTGAGTGAGGGGGTGTCAACTGCGGTGAGAAACTCGAGCAGGGTTTGGTTGAAGCGTTCGGGTTGATCCAGCGGGGTGGCGTGGCGCGAATCGGCGATCACCACCAGCCGCGCATCGGGCAGCAGTTTTACGTAGGTTTCCTTTAGCGAGACCGGCGTGTAATCGCGGTCGGCGCTGACGATCAGGGTTGGACAGGCGACTTTGGAAAGTCGTTCCTGAACACCCCAGCCAACAATGGCATCGAAGCTGGCGAGATAAGCATGTTTGTCGTTTTTTGCCCAGCGCTCAGCCATTTTCTGGCGCAAATCAGCTTGTTCGGGTTTGGGGAACAGCTTGGCGCCCAAGGCCTTGCCGATGGTGCCCAGACTGAGGACACGCATCAGGCTCCAACGCTTGAACCACTGCCAGTAATCGTCGCGGCTGCGCAGTTTGACCTCCGGCGCGCTGTTGACGATGCACAGGCTTTTGAGCATGTGCGGCTGATCCACGGCCAGTTGAAAACCGATCATGCCGCCCATGGACAAGCCCACGTAATGGGTGGGGCCGAGGTTCAGGTGTTCCATCAGGGCGACCAGGTCGGCGCTGAACCCGGCAATGCTGTAACGCTCGCGGGGTTTATCGGAGCGACCGTGACCGCGCACATCCGGCACGATTACCCGGTATCGGGTCGACAGCGCCGGGATCTGCTTTTCCCAGTCCAGGGTGCTGGAACCCAGCCCGTGGACCAGCAGCAACGGCGTGCCGTGGCCATATTCCTCATAGTGCAGGTTGCAACCTTCATGTTCGAAATAGGCCATGTAGATACTCCGTGTCAGGCTTGTTCAGGGGCGGCGAACGGCGCATCCAGCGGCGCGGTGTCGAAGGTACGCAGCAGTTCGATCAGGATCTGCGTCGCCGGGCCCAAGGGTTTGTCCTTGTTCGAATACAGATAAAAACTCGGGTTGCGGCTGCCGCCCTGGTCCAACGGTAGCAGCTTGAGCGTGCCTTCCTTGAGTTCGCGTTCGATCATGTGCCGGGGCAGCCAGGCGAAACCCAGGCCACTGCTGACAAAAGTCGCCGCGGTGGCCAGGCTGCCGACGGTCCAGCGCTGTTCGGCACCGAGCCAGCCGACGTCTCGTGGTTGCTGGCGACCGGAGTCGCGGATGACCACTTGCAGCTGGCTTTCAAGGTCCTGGAAATTCAGTTCGCGGTTGAGGCGATGCAAGGCATGTTCGGGGTGGGCGACCGCGACAAACTCGACGTCGCTCAATTCCGCACCCAGATAGCCCGGAATGCTGAAACCACTGATGGCCAGGTCGGCCACGCCTTCGAGTAACACCTCCTCGACGCCCGACAACACTTCTTCGCGCAGGCGCACCCTGCAACCACGGCTCTGCGGCATGAACGCGGTCAACGCGCGGACGAGGCGGGCGCTCGGGTAAGCCGCATCGACCACCAGCCGCACTTCCGCTTCCCAGCCTTGCTCCATGTGATGGGCCAGGTCTTCCAGCTGGCTGGCCTGTTTCACCAGTTGCCGCGAGCGACGCAACAACACGCCGCCGGCTTCGGTCAGCACCGCTTTGCGGCCGTCGATGCGCAACAGCGGCACGCCGAGTTGGTCCTGCATACGCGCCACGGTGTAGCTCACGGACGATTGCGAGCGGTGCAGCGCTTCGGCGGCCTGGGCGAAACCGCCGTGGTCGACCACGGCTTGCAAGGTTCGCCATTGATCAAGGGTCACGCGGGGCGCTTTCATGAATAGCTCCTCTTGTCCTAAGCTGGCAGTCCTTATTGGAGACTGCTGAATGAAAAAATTCTGTTGTTTGGTGCTGGCGCTGCTGCCGCTGACTGCGTTTGCTTATCCGATCGATGTGGAGAAAAACCTCAACGGCATGAAGATCGACTACAACGCCTACGACACGGATAACGACATCGCGTCCATTCAAGTCAACAACTACGGCGACACCGATGCGATCTGCAAGGTGGTTTTCAACAATGGCCCGGAAGCGCCGCGCACCCGCTCTATCGAAGTGGCCGCCGGCAAACACAAAAATGCCACCGCCAAGTTCACCCGCTCCATTATCAAGATGCGAATCAACCTGACCTGCACCCCCAAATGACGTTCAACCCTGTGGGAGCGAGCCTGCTCGCGATGGTGGCGTAACATTCACTCTCTATGTTGCCTGACACACCGCCATCGCGAGCAGGCTCACTCCCACAAGGGATGCTCAGCTTATAAACGAATTTATTGATGGGTTATAGCAGTTATTTGCGCTTTTTCATCGATATGACTCTGTTTAACCTTCACTCCATCGCCTTACAGCATTCTCAGATGGAGCCTACATCCCATGTCACGCGTTCTGATCATCGAAAGCAGCGCCCGTCAGCAAGACTCGGTTTCCCGTCAGTTGACCCAAACGTTCATCAGCCAGTGGAAAGCCGCTCACCCGAACGACCAGATCACCGTGCGTGACCTCGCCGTCAACCCGGTGCCGCACCTGGACATCAATCTGCTGGGCGGCTGGATGAAACCCGCCGAACAGCGCAGCGACATCGAACAGGTCTCCCTGGAACGCTCCAACCAGTTGACCGACGAACTGCTGGCCGCTGACGTGTTGGTCATGGCCGCGCCGATGTACAACTTCGCTATCCCCAGCACCCTCAAAGCCTGGCTCGACCATGTGCTGCGTGCCGGCGTAACCTTCAAGTACACCGACACCGGCCCGCAAGGTTTGCTCAGCGGCAAGCGCGCCTATGTACTGACCGCTCGCGGCGGGATCTACGCCGGTAGCACCGCCGATCACCAGGAACCGTACCTGCGCCAGGTGATGGGTTTCATCGGGATTCACGACGTGACCTTCATTCACGCCGAAGGCATGAACCTGGGCGGTGACTTTCAGGAGAAAGGCCTGAACCAGGCCAACGCCAAGCTTTCCCAAGTGGCTTGAGGCTTTAATCGCCAGATAATCCCTTGATGTTCAAGTGGCCTGGCGCAACCCCTTCAAGGCTTTACGCGCATCGAACCTCCCTTTGCACTTGTTGCTCCTGAGTGCTGTTGCCCGATTGAACGCTTTAGCGAGATCGGGCTTTTTTTTGCCTGGGATTTGGCGGGCATACCCCTAACCCTGTGGGAGCGGGCTTGCCCGCGATAGCGGTGCATCAGGCAGCATTGAAGTCGAATGACACACCGCAATCGCGGGCAAGCCCGCTCCCTCAGGGGATGTGTGTTGGCTGACGGTTCGCGATAACGGGAAAAACCCGTTATCGTCGCCGCCATTCGAAACGAGGCGAGCATGGGCTATCTACTTTTTGTCACGCTGATCCAGGCGTTTTCCTTCAGTCTGATCGGCGAGTACCTGGCCGGTCATGTCGACAGTTACTTTGCGGTGCTGGTGCGGGTGTTGTTGGCCGGGCTGGTGTTTATCCCGTTGACGCGCTGGCGCTCAGTCGAGCCGGCGTTCATGCGCGGCATGCTGTTGATCGGCGCGTTGCAGTTCGGCGTGACCTACGTCTGCCTGTACCTGAGCTTCCGGGTGCTGACGGTGCCGGAAGTGCTGCTGTTCACCATCCTCACACCGCTGCACGTGACCCTGATCGAAGATGCCTTGAACCGGCGCTTCAATCCGTGGGCGCTGGTGGCCGCACTGGTGGCGGTGCTCGGCGCGGCGGTGATTCGTTACGACAGGATCAACCCGGATTTCTTCATGGGCTTCCTGCTGCTGCAACTGGCCAACTTCACCTACGCCGCCGGGCAGGTCCTTTATAAGCACCTGGTGGCGCGTCATCCGAGCGATCTCCCGCACTACCGACGCTTCGGCTACTTCTACCTGGGCGCGCTGGCGGTGGCATTGCCGGCATTCCTGATGTTCGGCAAACAGAATTTCCTGCCTGAGGCGCCGCTGCAATGGGGCGTGCTGGGGTTCCTCGGCCTGGTCTCGACCGCGCTGGGTTTGTACTGGTGGAACAAGGGCGCCTGCCTGGTGAATGGCGGGACGCTGGCGGTGATGAACAACCTGCATGTGCCGGTGGGGTTGCTGATCAATCTGCTGATCTGGAATCAGCATGAAGAGTTGGGGCGGTTGTTCTTGGGCGGGTCGGTGATTTTGATGGCGGTGTGGATAAGTCGGCTGGGTATACGTAAACCGGCAATCGCACACTGAACCCTGTGGGAGCGGGCTTGCCCGCGATGGCGGTGTGTCAGGCGATATCGATATTGACTGACACGACCTCATCGCGGGCAAGCCCGTTCCCACAGGTTAGAGGTGGATTACATGATGTGTTTTTCGGGTTCGGGAATGTGGTTCGCGCCTAACATGGCCGGGAGCAACCCCGCCCGCAAATCCCCGCCACTCGGCTGCTGATACAGGCTCAGCCCGAACTCCGGCAGCACCGCCAGCAGGTAATCGAAAATATCCCCCTGAATCCGCTCGTAATCCGCCCACGCCGTGGTGCGGGTGAAGCAGTAGATTTCCAGCGGAATACCCTGCGCGGTGGTTTGCATCTGGCGGACCATGCAGGTCATGTTCGGCTGGACCTCCGGGTGACTCTTCAGATACGCCAGCGCATAGGCCCGGAACGTCCCGATGTTGGTCATCCGCCGACGGTTGGCCGACATCGCCGCGACGTTGCCCTGCGCCTCGTTCCAGGCCTTGAGCTCGGCCTGTTTGCGGCTGATGTAGTCGGTGAGCAGATGCACCTGGCTCAGCTTCAGCTCTTCGTCATCACGGATAAATCGCACGCCGCTGGCATCGATGAACAGGCTGCGCTTGATCCGTCGTCCGCCAGACTGCTGCATGCCGCGCCAGTTCTTGAACGACTCGGACATCAGGCGCCAGGTCGGGATCGAGACGATGGTCTTGTCGAAATTCTGCACCTTCACCGTGTGCAGCGTGATGTCGACCACGTCACCGTCGGCACCGACTTGCGGCATCTCGATCCAGTCACCGACCCGCAGCATGTCGTTGCTGGTCAGTTGCACGCTGGCAACGAACGACAGCAGCGTGTCCTTGTAGACCAACAGAATCACCGCCGACATGGCGCCCAGGCCGGACAGCAGCAACAGGGGCGAACGGTCGATCAGCGTGGCGACGATGATGATCGCGCCAAACACGTACAGGACCATTTTCGTCAGTTGCACGTAGCCTTTGATCGAGCGGGTGCGCGCATGTTCGGTGCGCGCGTAGATGTCCAGCAAGGCGCTGAGCAGGGCGCTGACCGCCAGCATCAGGAACAGGATGGTGAACGCCAGCGCGACGTTTCCGAGGAATATCAGGCTGGTCTTGCTCAGTTCCGGCACCAGATGCAGGCCGAACTGGATCACCAGTGACGGCGTCATTTGTGCCAGGCGATGGAAGACCTTGTTATGCCGAAAGTCGTTGACCCAGTGCAGGGCCGGTTGCCGGCCGAGTATTTTGGTCGCGTGAATAATGAGGTAGCGCGCCACTCGTCCGAGGACTAGCGCCACCACCAGCAACAGGATCAGCGCCAGGCTGGAATGCAGGAGCGGGTGCTGATCGAGGGCACCCCAGAGGTCTTGGATGTTGAGCCAGAGCTGTTTGATATCCATGGGTAAAAACGGTTCTTCTGTAGGACGCGACGGGGCGATTAGAGCATCTAAGACGCTTTGCATGACGTTTTGAGACAAATCAGGCAACAAAAAAGCCACTGTTTACCGCCGTTTGCATAAAGAAACTCGGCCTCGGCGCTCGAAACCGTTACCCTATGCAGCTGTTTTTTTGTATTTCTTCGAGGTAGCACCCGTGTTTTCCCAATTCGCCCTGCACGAACGCCTGCTCAAAGCCGTGGCCGAGCTTAAATTTGTCGAGCCAACGCCTGTGCAAGCAGCGGCTATTCCGCTGGCGCTCCAAGGGCGTGACCTGCGGGTGACAGCGCAAACCGGTAGCGGCAAGACCGCTGCATTTGTTTTGCCAATCCTCAACCGTCTGATCGGCCCGGCGAAAGTCCGCGTCAGTATCAAGACCCTGATCCTGCTGCCGACCCGCGAGCTGGCCCAGCAGACCATCAAGGAAGTCGAGCGTTTCGCTCAGTTCACGTTCATCAAGTCCGGTTTGATCACCGGCGGTGAAGACTTCAAGGTCCAGGCCGCCATGCTGCGCAAGGTGCCGGACATCCTGATCGGTACGCCGGGCCGGATGATCGAGCAGCTGAACGCCGGCAACCTCGACCTGAAAGAAGTTGAAGTGCTGGTGCTCGACGAAGCCGACCGCATGCTCGACATGGGTTTCGCCGAAGACGTGCAGCGTCTGGTGGAAGAATGCACCAACCGTCAGCAGACCATGCTGTTCTCGGCCACCACCGGCGGTTCGGGCTTGCGCGAGATGGTCGCCAAGGTCCTGAACAACCCGGAACACTTACAACTGAACAACGTCAGCGATCTGAACGCGACCACCCGTCAGCAGATCATCACCGCCGACCACAACCAGCACAAAGAACAGATCGTGAACTGGCTGTTGGCCAACGAGACCTATCAGAAGGCTATCGTGTTCACCAACACCCGGGCCATGGCCGACCGTATCTACGGCCGCCTGGTGGCACAGGAATACAAAGCGTTCGTGCTGCACGGTGACAAAGACCAGAAAGATCGCAAGCTGGCCATCGACCGCCTGAAGCAGGGCGGCGTGAAAATTCTCGTTGCCACCGACGTTGCCGCTCGCGGTCTCGACGTGGAAGGCCTGGACCTGGTGATCAACTTCGACATGCCGCGCAGCGGCGACGAATACGTTCACCGTATCGGTCGCACCGGCCGCGCCGGCAACGATGGCCTGGCCATCTCGCTGATCTGCCACGGCGACTGGAACCTGATGTCGAGCGTCGAGCGCTACCTTAAGCAGAGCTTCGAGCGCCGCACCATCAAGGAAGTCAAAGGCACCTACGGCGGACCGAAAAAGGTCAAGGCCTCGGGCAAAGCTGTTGGCGTGAAGAAGAAAAAAGTCGACGCCAAAGGCGACAAGAAGAAAACCGGCGCCAAGGCACCGACCAAACGCAAGATCGCCAACCGCCCGAAGACCGACGCTTTGTCGCTGGTCAGCAAGGACGGCATGGCACCGCTCAAGCGCCGCAAGCCGGAAGCGCCGGCTGCTGAATAAAGCGCCGTAGCGATCCAATAAAAACCCGGACAATGTCCGGGTTTTTTTACGTCCAGCGTTTGTCAGCTCCCCAACAGCCCACTGGTGTCCGCATCAAAGTGTTGCTTGGCCTGATCCGCCACCGGTTTGAGCAAAGCGAGCAGCGCAGCCTCGCTGTACAACTGAGTGACCGCCAATTCCCTGGGCGTCGGCTCAATCGGGATCAGCACATCGCTATCGTCGGCATGCAGCCAGATCGCCACCAAGTGCAGCGCCGAAACAAACAGCACCCGCAGCTCAACGGTTTTACCCTGCAGTTGCGGCGATTGTTCCGCCAGTTTCAACGCACCGACGGTCGCGGCCGCCATGGCCCCGTGGTTCAGCGAGGCGAACTCGACATGACCGCGGACGTCGGCCAATTGCGCATCGGCAATCGTCACACCATCGGAAAACACCAGGTAATGCCAATCGCCGACCTTGGCGTCTTTCAGGCCTTTGCCCTGGCTCACGTCCTCCAGGCTCAGCGAGTAACCACGGTAGGCTTCGCTGAGGCTGATCTTGCTGGCCGTGGCGTTGGCAAACTGGCGATTGATGCCGAAGCCTTGGGATTGCAGGGCGGCTTGCAGCGCCGGACGCAAGGTCTGTACGCCGTTGGAAGGCGCCTTTGGATAAGTCAGTTGCATGATGTCGCCCTCCTAGTTTTTTACGGTGAAGTAAGTGTTGGTCCAGTTGCCGCCGCCGTTGTAAGAGCCGGGGAACGCGTTCAACGCTCGGGTCGAGTAGCCGTAGATCGAATCTGCGACCAGCACGTAGTTGCCGTTGGTGCCATAGATCGTCAGGAAGTGCGCGCCGCCACCGTACCAGGCACAACGCAAACCGATCGGTCGGCCCATGTTGATCTGGTTCTGAATGGCCGACATCTGCAGCGAACCCTGATTCATGCCGTTGAAACTGCGGGTGATCCTCAGGGCTGTATCCAGATAGCCATACACGTTGCACGGCCCCGGTTGATTACAGCAGTTGCGGTCCAGCGCAGTGGTGGCCACGCCGCATTGGGTCCAGGACCCGGTGCCGTAATAGTTTCCGACCGAGGCGGAAACGGCTGCCCAACACCAGTTGGTCTGGGTTTGTGGCTGCATCGTGAAGTTGAGGCTGGCAGCGGCCAGTGCATTGAGGGGGGCAGCCGATTCGACATCGGACAGTTGCGGGTTGAGCAGATGACCGGTCAGGCACCTTGGCAGGGTTTCGCCGGTGAATGACGTGGCTTCAGTGGTTAACATTTTCAATCCTCCATGAGTGAAAACTAGCGTCCAGCTAGTGGGTCTGTAGCGGTGTGGCTGAGCGATCGGCGTGTGCGGTTTGCCATGGTTGATGGCCGGCTCCGATCCGGGCTCGAGGTAACCTTAGGCATGAATATGCGTTTGTGCAAATAATTAAATGCGCTAGTGCAAATTCCAGATCGAAAGAACGGCGCCTGTGACAGCGCCGGAGGAACCGTCGTTGTTTGCGTAGGAGCGATCCGAAGGCCCTGGTTTCAGCTCTCAGCCTTTTTATCCGCCGTCTGCAGCTCTTTCAACCGCTGATCAATCAGCTGGCACTTGTCGGGCAAATCCGCGCTGGCGGTACCCAGATCCATCTTTTGCAGCTCGGCGTTGATCTCTTTGGCCTTCTTCGGATTCTGTTCCGTGAGCCTGGTCACTTCCTTGGCCAGTTGTTCGCGCTTGGCGGTGGCTTCTTCGGGGGTGCAGGCCCAAGCGGGGAGGGCGCTGGCGAGGGTGATGGTGAGGGTGAGTTTCAGCAGGGTTTTCATATCAGGCCTCGAATTCCGTATTGGGCGGTTAAACGGTTGAGGCTGCGGCCTGCTGAAAGTTCACCTGTCTGTAGGGCGCGTCGCTCTTCGGAAATAACCCGTCAGATGTTCAACACCAACGGAGTGATCAACAGCACCGACCTTCTCACCGGTAATGTCGGTCGACTGAACAACAACAGCGGCGAAGTCAGCAGCCTGAGCACCAGCGTGCCTTCGCTGCTGACCAGGCCTTGCTGGTTGTTTTTGATGCCGTCGAAGGTCAACGCCAGGTTGTTCTGGCTGACGATCTTGCCGCCCGAGTTGTCGAGCCCGACGCCACTGAGCGTAACCGCGCCTTTGCTGACAATCTGGCCGGCGGTCTGGTTGATGATCTGACCGACCTTGAGCGCCAGGGCGGTGTTGGACAGCACTTTGCCGCTGTCGCTGTTGTTCAGGGTCGCGCCGTTGATGTACACGTCGGTCTGACTGGACAGCGACCGGCGACGTTATCCAGTGTGATTACGCTCAGGGTCATGTCGGCCACCCAAGAGTACGAGTTGCTCAATAACCCGAGTGCCAGAAGCCCGGACACCCGCTATAAACTGGATAATGGCGACAGCTTCAAGACCAACAGCAAGGGCCAGTCGAAGAGCTGACCTTTACCCCGACCAATACCAAGGTCCCTCGAGACTCGAGACAGACCGCGGCTGGTAAGGAAGGGCGGGACACAGGCGTTGGCGGGCATGCTCAGGCGTGTAGCCAAGGCGGGACCTGTGATGCCTATAATCTGTTCCCGCAGGATCAGAATTTTAATAACTCAGCGTATAAGGTTTTCTACGAACACAAAATCAGGGCGGCTTTGAATGATCCAGCTCAAACGGTGGGGCCGACGACGATAAGGTTTAACCGGAAAGAACCAGGTATGGCGCGGCCAGATACCCTGGAATTGACCTATACAATAAATGGCGAGACAAAAACGTTGTCCTTTAAAAATGGAGCACATGAAGTGCGGGAGATTGTATTGTGATTACTGAAGATCTAGAGTTGGTGAAGAAGATTTTTGCCTTGATAGAATCAGGGATTGTTCACGACTATGACTCTTTCAGCTATGAGGTTGAGGTTGGCGAAGGCTATCTGGAATGGCAGCTAAAAGTTGAGATTAACGGCGTTTCCGTAACAAACGCCGAAACTAACTTCAATGGTGCAATACTGCACTCGCTGGTGGATGAACTGAACGCGAACGCAGTTAAGCGTGGTGAAAAATGGGTTTCGTTTGTAATGTCTTACACCCATGGTGGAGAAGTAAAAACCAATTTTAAATATTGAGTTTTCGAACAGAAAATCTGTATACCCCAGGATCGGACATGTTTCCAAAATTAATATTAATGGTGCTAGCCCTGTCGCTATCCGCTTGCGGACCTTCTCGTTCAGCATGGATTGACAGCGCGAACAGCCTGGTCGGGCAGCCCATGCCCAACATCGAGAGCGGCCCCTGCGATGTTCGCTGTCGGGTCATGTTGTGGTCCCCGAACAATCACGAACACCGCTATGAGCGAGTGGTCGAGGGCGACGGTAATCGCTACTACTTCAACTGGCTATTCGACTGCAGTTACTCGGTGTACACCACGGCCGATGGCGTGATCCGGTCGTGGCGGTTCGAGACCCATCGGCCTGAAAGTTGTTATGTGTTTTAACGCGCACTATCCAGCATGGCAGCAACTGGGCGACGCCTTGTCTTCGTATTTGTCGTGATGCTGTACCCATTCCATGATTTCCTCCTCGTTGCGCCCCTTGGGCGTCAGGTCGAGGTAGTTGTAGGCGCCGACCAGCAGGTCGAGGCCTCGGGCATAAGTGGAATAGGTGTGAAAGATTTCTCCCGCTTCATTGCGATAAAACACGCTGAGGCCGGGAAGTTCTTCCTCGGCACCGTCAGTTTTTTCGTAGTTGTAGGTGGCCTTACCGGCAGCGACGTCTTCGGCTCGGGCGGTGACGCCAAAGTCGTAGTTGAAATCGCAGCCTTCTGACGACACCCAGTCGAATTTCCAGCCCATGCGCCGTTTAAATGCCTGGAATTCGGCAAACGGTGCGTGGGAAACCGCCACCACGGCGACGTCATGGTGAGTCAGGTGCTGGTTGGCGCCGTCGATGTGGTCGGACAGGAACGAGCAGCCGGGGCATCCCTCATCCCATCCAGCGGCGAACATAAAGTGGTAGATGACCAATTGGCTGCGGCCGCCGAACAGGTCGGCGAGTTTGAGTTCGCCGTGGGGGCCTTGGAAGTGGTAGTCCTTGTCGATTTTCACCCAGGGCAGGGCGCGGCGTTCGGCGCTGAGTTTGTCCCGTTCCTTGGTGAAGGCTTTTTCGTGGGCCAGGTGTTGTTTGCGGGCGGCGAGCCATTCTTCACGGGACACGACGGGATGGTTCTGAACGTTCATCAGGTTTCTCCTTCGCAATGCTGGGAGGTGTCTTACAGAGCCTAGTCGTTTGACCTGCGTCCAAATCGACATGCCGTCGGTCGTTAGCCGCAAAAAACTCGGCTGAACGGCTGCGTGTGGTGTCGGTCACAACTTAAGAAGGCCCTCTCTCTCACAGGCTTTGGAGGTTGAATCAGGATGACAACTTACAACTGGGATTTGATTGAACGCTTGCTGCACGAAGTGCAGAAAGGTGAAAACAGCTTCACGCCGCGCCCGTATGCCGAGCAGTACGCTGCGGAGAAAGCGTCGGAAGGCGAAGCGACTGAAAACCTCGATCACCTCAAAGCGGTGGCCGGCGAGTACGAAAAGTTACTGCTGCAGCGTGGTTACATCGAGCCTCGGCCAGAAGAGCAGGGCGGCACCGGCTCCAATTACATTTTGACGCCGCGGGGCTCGAGTTTGTTGAGCCTGATCGACAGCAGCATTCCGGGTAATGATCATCCGCGGCAGGTATTGGATGAGCAGGAAGATGCGCTGGATGAGCTGACGTTTGATGAGGTGGCGTCGAAGGCTCAGATCGCCTGAAGACCACCGGTTACCAATGTGGGAGCGGGCTTGCTCGCGAAGGCGCAGTGTCAGGCAATTATGATGTTGACTGACACTGCGCCTTCGCGAGCAAGCCCGCTCCCACAGTTTGATTTGTGTTGTGTTTAGCCCTGTTTCGCGGCTTTCAGGCATTTCAGATCGTTGAAGTCCTTGCGCACCCCTTCAATCTTTTTCAACAGCCGCTGACGCTGAGCCGGCGTGCTCTCGGCCATCAGATCCACAAACAATCCCCGTGCTTGCGCTTCAGTGTTGGCGTAAGCCTGACGGTACGCCGGCGTCCATAAACTCTCGCGATTCACGAGAAGCGTCTCGATTCGTTGTGGGAATTCCGGACTCTGGCGCTGCGCAACGGCCGCACTGAATTGCTTCTGCCAATGCGCTCGGTTGGCGATCCATTGCGTGTTTTGGTCACCCAAGGCGTTCGACCATGTCACCACCCGTTGTTGCTGGGTCGGGCTGAGCGGGCCAAGCCAGTCATTCAGGCGTTTTTGCATGCGCTCGCTACGTTCCTTGATCTGCTGGTCGAGCGTTGGTTTGACGTATTCGTCTTGACGCTTGCGTTGGTCCTTGGCGAAGGCGTCGTTCATTTCCGCGACTTGCTTGTCGTCCAGCCCCTGTAACAATTCGATGGCCGAAGGGGTGATTTCCCGAGCGGTCTGGGCGATGGCAGCCTTGGCTTCTTGAGTGCGGGATTGCAGTGCGGCGTCGGTGACCTGATTGGTCTCGACCATGGTTTGCAAGCGGTCCAGCCAGTCGAGATAGCCCGGCAGTTGCGTGGTGCAGTGCCAGCTCAAGTGTTCCTTGAGGCGCTCGTTGAACCAGCCTTTCTGTTCGCCGTTCATGTCCAGATAGTCGCTGAGCGTCCACGGAATGATCACGTCGAGGTTGCGGTAGGCCAGGCCCACGCGGCTACAGGCGCCAAGGGCGAGGCTGAGAGTGATGATGACGGCGAGATATTTTAACCAGCGCGACATGAGCGAATCCTTGCGAAAGCCTGGCTTCGTGAGGGGGATTCTTATGTGAACGCAGAATGGGCCCGGCAGTTCAGCCGATCAATAGAAGGCGCGTTCGGCCTTGAGGGTGACCAACCCGTCGCACTGGCTGTTGTGCCCGGAGTAGGCGGAACAGTCGCTACCGCTGAGGCTTGAGTCGCTGTAGATCAAGTTCAGGTCGACACCCATGAACGGCCGGGAAAGTTGCACGGACCAATCGGTGAAACTGCCGATATAGCCGCCGTCGACGGACGCTGGCGTGTTGAGTTGGTGGGTGGTGTATTTCATGCTGATCCCGATGCCGAACGGCTGATTGCCGCCCAGGTCGGCGAAGACGGTGCTGTTCTGTTTGTCCGGGTCGTTGCTGAACGCGGCGCCGAAACGGCTGCCGAGAAAGGTCAGGCCACCGAACAGCTCCTGGCTGTCGAGGGTGTCCACTTTTGGATAGCTGTAGCGGATCATGCCGACTTCGTAGCCGAGGGTATTATCGAAAGGCTGTTTAAAGCCCATGTAGGAGTCGACTTCAAGGTTGGCTCCCGGCGTTAAACCCATGCTCGGTGCCCATTGCCCCACGTAAAAGCCACTGTCATGGCTCAGGTCCAGGCCACCGTGAAACGAGCCGGTGCTGGAAGGCTTGACCAGCCCCTGGGCCATGCTGCGGCTGGGGGTGGTGCCGAGTTTGAGATCGAAATCGCCCAATTCACGCTGGAAGACTTGCGCGTTGGCGACCGAACACGACAGCAGGGTGCCGAGCAATAGATAGGAGGGTTTGAGCATGCGTCACTCCATGACCGCGAGGAGCAGGAACAAAAACCTACTGAAACGCTTGATCTAGACGTGTGCAAGCATACCGGCGAATGCACGGCATTGAAGGCCGTTCGTCGATTTTTGAAATATTGATGTGTTTGGCGGGGTGTTGCGGGGAGGTTCCAGTCCAAGCGCTTCGAAGCTCAAAGCGCTTACGGACCAGGTGACGCGGCGGATCTTTGGGGGAAGTGTTACTTCTTGCCCAAAGTGATCTGCTTGGACGGGCCGAACGTCTGGCCGCTCACGCCTTTGGCAATTTGCTGGATCTCGCCACCGGACTTGAGGAACGCAGCAATCTGGTTGTTGATCGATTCGCTGGTTTCAACGGCTGGAGCTGGCTTTGCTTTGCTGTTGGATGCTTTTACACGCATGGCGGCCATTAACCTGTAGAAAATTAACTTGGCCAGGCATCGTACAGGAAATACTTGACAATTGCTTGGCTAATATCCCCCCAAAATACACATCGCAGGGGCGTCATTAATCACAAGCTATTATTCGAAATACGTCCCTAAGCCGCTGTTTTAAATAAGAACGACGGTAGAAAAACACAGGTTTCAGATCCGTTGGCGAGGGTGGCGATCACCCGTTCGGCCTGACGAGCGGCCAAAAGCCCGAGGCAGAACCCAGGAAAATGAAGGCCTGCAGAAGAATTTCTGCTGTCACCGGGCTGGCTACGGGAACGCCGCCCGCAAAACCGGGTAGAATGCCGCCCACGCAATGAGGGTATTGGAAATGGCTTTAGTCGGGCGCTACAACAGTTTGCAAGTGGTTAAACACACTAACTTCGGTTTATATCTTGACGGTGGCGCGGACGGCGAAATCCTCCTGCCTAATCGTTATATTCCCAAAGATATTCCCAGCGAAGATGAAGATTGGCTCAACGTTTTTGTTTATCTGGACAGCGATGACAAACTCATCGCAACTACCGAAAAGCCGAAAGTTCAGGTCGGTGACTTCGCCAGTTTGAAAGTCGTTGAAGTCAACAGCATCGGTGTTTTCCTGGATTGGGGCCTGCCGAAGGACCTGTTGCTGCCGTACTCCGAAGAAAAACGTCAGATGACCGCCGGCGAATATGTCGTGGTGCACGTCTACCTCGACAAGCACACCCGCCGCATCACCGCGACAGCGCGCCTGGACCGCTACCTCGACAAGACCCCGGGCAACTACGCCCCGGGCCAGGAAGTTGATTTGCTGGTGGCCGAAGCGACCGACATGGGTTTCAAGGCGATCATCAACAACAAGCACTGGGGCTTGATCCACAAGAACGAAATCTTCAAGTTCATGCGCGCCGGCAAGGAAGAGAAGGGCTTTATCAAAGAAGTCCGTGCCGACGGCAAGATCAGCCTGAGCCTGCAACCGGTAGGCGAAGAAGCCGCCACCAGCCTCAACTCGAAGATCCTCGCCAAGTTGCGTGAAAACAACGGCACCCTGCCGGTCAGCGACAAGAGCGACCCGACAGTGATCACCAGCCTGTTTGGTGTCAGCAAAGGCAATTTCAAGAAGGCCATCGGTGCGCTGTACAAGAACGGCCAGATCGTCATTCATGCCGATCGCATTGAACTAAGCTGACCTCGCTCCGGCCCCATGTAGGACGATTACATGGGGTTGGGCGGCTATGAAAAAAATGCTGTTTGCTTACGCGGGCACCTTGCTCGCGTTTCTCGTGCTCGACGGCCTCTGGCTCGGCGTGCTGATGGCGCCGACTTATCGGGCGCTGCTCGGTCCGCTGATGCTCGACCAACCGCTGCTGGCCCCGGCAGCGGTGTTCTATCTTCTCTATGTATTCGGTTGTGTGGTGTTCGTGGTGTTGCCGGCAAAGACTTGGCGACGAGCCTCGGCGCTGGGCGCGTTGTTAGGGCTGGTGGCTTACGGCACGTATGACTTGAGTAATTGGGCGACGTTGAACGGATGGTCGGCGCAGTTGGCGTTGATGGACATGGCCTGGGGCACGTTGGCCACCTGCGTTGCCTGCACTGTTGGGTATTGGGTTGCGCGAAAGATGCTGTGATCCAGTTGCCTGCGATGACGTTATCGCGGGCAGGCTGGCTCCCACGGGTGATTTTTTGTCGTACCTACCAGGGAATTTAAAAGTCCTCCGCAGCGGCATTTTCTGGCCATCTGGTTAATAATCGACAGCATAACTTTTCGCCCCGAAACCGTTTGTCCAGCAAGCAGGCCGGGGCTTTGTTTTTACTGTCGAGTCACTGCCATGTTTGTTGTTGTCGAGGTGTTCCGGTGAGCGCCAGCCGGCGTAGCGCCGATGGGTTTGCCCTGCAAGTAATGATCGGGTTGTGCCTGATCTGGGGCGTGCAGCAAGTAATGATCAAATGGGCGGCGCCCGACATCGCGCCGGTCATGCAGGCGGCGGGGCGGTCGGGTATTTCCGCGTTGCTTGTAGGACTGTTGATCTGCTGGAAGGGCGGCTGGGATCAGGTCAGCAACACCTGGCGCGGTGGTTTGCTGGCCGGTGCGCTATTTGGTCTGGAGTTCTTCTTCATTTCCGAAGGCTTGCAACTGACCACGGCTGCGCACATGTCGGTGTTCCTCTACACCGCGCCGATTTTCACCGCATTGGGCGTGCACTGGCTGCTGCCGAGCGAACGGTTGAGACCCGTGCAGTGGCTGGGGATTTTCCTCGCGTTCGTCGGGATCGCCATCGCGTTTGCCGGCGGCGTGTCCTGGGACAACCTCGATCACCGCATGTTGATGGGCGATGCGTTGGGTGTGCTGGCCGGGGCATCCTGGGGCGCGACCACGGTGGTGGTGCGCGCCTCGCGGCTGTCGGAAGCTCCGGTGACGCTGACTCTGTTCTATCAACTGATCGTCGGATTCGTCGGGCTGCTGCTGATCGCGACCCTCAGCGGTCAGGTGACCCACGTCAGCCTGACCACCGTGGCGGTGGCGAGCGTGCTGTTCCAGGGGCTGGTGGTGTCGTTCTTCAGCTACCTGACATGGTTCTGGCTGTTGCGCCGTTACCTGGCCGCGAACCTGGCGGTGTTTTCGTTCATGACACCGCTGTTCGGTGTCACGTTCGGCGTGGTGTTGCTGGGTGAAGAACTGAGCGTTAACTTCGTCATCGGTGCCGTGCTGGTATTGTTGGGCATCACGTTTGTCAGCGCTGAGCAGTGGGTGCGCCGTCGTTTGCGCAAAGCCCTTGGGCAGCAGTGACCGGACGCAACAACAACCCACCGGCGACAAGCAAGCCACTGCCGGCAACCACCAGTGCTGGCTGCAAACCGCCACTGAAGTTGCTGCTCAGCGCCGCCAGCAACGGTCCTGCGAGCTGACCCACGGCGAAGCACGCCGTCAGCAACCCGGCGTTGCGTTGGGTGGCGTGGGGCGCCAGTTCCCGGGAGCGTTGCATCACCAATTGCATGCAGGCCAGGAACGGCGTGCCGCAAAGAATGACGCCCAAGGCCAAGCCCGGCCCGCTGCCCAACAGGCAGGCAAAGACGCCGGCGGCTTGCAGCCACAACGTCACCATCAGCCAGTGGCGAGTGCCATTCGGGGTTTGTCGACGCAGACTGACCAGTACCACTCCGATGGCCGACGCCAGGCCGAAGCACGGCCAGAACAGGTCGGCCTGCCATTGACCATGGAATTGGGCGCTGGCCATTTGCGAAAGAAACGTGGCGGGGATGATGTAGCCCAAACCGTACAGTCCGTAGATCACACCTAGACGGCCAATGCCTTGCTGACTCGAAGTGCCTGAGCTCGGTGCGGCAACCGCAGCGGCGGTCGATTGCGGCAGAAACGGCAGAATCCCCAGCAGCATCGCCAAGGCGACACCGGCATACACCAGCCACAGGGTGGCAGACGTCTGCCCCAGCAGGTGTGAGCCCAAGGCCAACATTCCTGTAAGAAAAATCCCCAAACCCGGTCCGGCGAATACCTGGGCGCCCAGTCGTGGGCGACCGGCTGCCGCGGCCAGTGGCTGGCTCAACGCCGTGATCATCACCAATACCCAGGCGCTGGCCACGCCGGTACCGAATCGCAGCACCAGATGCGACCAGAACCCGTTGGCCCAGAAAGACGCCAATGTCAGCAGCACACACAACCACAGACCACCGAGCAGTCGCCGACGAACCTGTTCGGGGCGACGAGAGAACATGGCATCCACGGCGCCGACGAAGTAACCGAGGTAGTTGGCAGCCGCAATCAGACCGGCGGCGGTCAGGTCGATTTGACCTTCACTGAGCAAGTGCGGCATTTGCGGCGTGAGGGCGAAACGCCCGATGCCCATGGCCATCATCAGGGCGATAAAGCTGGCGAGTAAGCGAATCAAGGGAGACATGGTCTGAATTCCGGTAAAGGCTCAATGACCGTCAGGCTAGGACTGATTGACTTTCTTTAAAAATGAATAATAGTGAGTAACTTGTTCTGATTTGGAGAAGATCGTGGAGTTCAGCCAATTGCGGATCTTCCAGGCCGTGGCGCAGGAGGGATCGATCACCCGTGCTGCCGAACGGTTGCACCGGGTGCCGTCGAACCTGTCGACGCGGCTCAAGCAACTTGAAGAGCAGCTCGGTGTAGAGCTTTTCGTCCGCGAGCGTCAGCGTTTGCAGTTGTCACCTGCGGGAAAAGTCCTGCTGGACTACACCGCCAAGCTGTTCAACTTGCGCGATGAAGCTCAGGCGGCGGTGCAGGGCGGGCAACCGGCCGGGGACTTCGTGTTGGGCACCATGTACAGCACGGCGGCGATTCATCTGCCGGGGTTGTTGGCGCGTTATCACCGCACGTACCCGGCGGTGAACCTGCAAGTGCAATCCGGGCCCAGCGGCGAATTGCTTGAGGGCTTGCTCACCGGTCGTCTCGATGCGGCCTTGGTGGACGGCCCGCTGGAACTGGCCGGACTGGATGGCGTGCCGTTATGCGACGAGCGGCTGGTGCTGATCAGCGAGGCCGATCACCCGCCGGTGCGTAGCGCGTTGGATGTGGAAGGGCGCTCGGTGTTTACCTTTCGTCAGGGCTGTTCCTACCGGATGCGTCTGGAAGCCTGGTTCGCCCATGACCATGCGGCCATGGGCCGGGCGATGGAGATCGAGTCTTACCCGGGCATGCTGGCGTGTGTGATTGCCGGCTCAGGCGTGGCGCTGATGTCGGAGTCGATGCTGGCCAGCCTGCCGGGCCGCGAAAGCGTGGCGGTGCACCCGTTGGCGGAGCCGTTTGCCCACGCAACAACCTGGTTGATGTGGCGCAAAGGCATGGTCGGGGCCAACCTGAACGCGTGGATTGAGCAGCAACAGACGGTCTATCCATCGGCGCCAGTGCAGGCTTCGGCGATTGCTTGAACTATCGGTCAGGTATTCTGATCAATTCAGTAACAGATCATTGCGGATTTGGCCGAGCATTGCGTAGGACTTCGGACTATTATCAGTGCGAAGGGGCTACAGAATTTCAGCCGCTCGGCACTACCCTGAAGGGGGCACCATGAAAGAGAAAATCCAAAACTGGCTGCACGATCTGGGTGTTGCACTCGGTTTGATCGAACCGCCTCTGCAACCGGTGCCAATTCGCACTGACGACGAACAGCGTCGACGCCAGCCGCGCCGCCGGTAAGTCTGGCCCGCACTGGCTAAAACCTGGCAAATCCTCTGTGGCGAGGGAGCTTGCTCCCGCTGGGGCGCGCAGCGCCCCTTGGTAGCCTCAGAATTGTCAGGGAATACTCGGAACATGCTGCGCAGCCGAACGGGAGCAAGCTCCCTCGCCACAGTTCACCACGAGCGCGCGCTTGGCATTCGTACTCAATGCCGCCCGATCTCCACCAAAAACCGACTCAAATCATTCGCCGTCCTGGCCTCCTTGAGCATCCGGTCTTCTTCCGCCGTAAACGCCGTCAACCCCAGCTCATCCTCCAGATGGAAGATCAGCTCTTCGATATCCTGTTTATCCAATCCCAACTGCGCCAGGCTGGCGTTGTCGTCGAAGTCATCCTGACCCTCCAGCAGACGACTGATGAAGCGATGCACGGCGGCACGAACGGCAGCTCTTTTCATGGTGGTTCTTCGAGGGCGTCATTGTTGTTGTCCCTGGGCTTGAGTACAGCAGGCTTCAGGCGTGTGAGCGCTGCCACTCGTCAATCATCGTGCGCAAATGCTCCCCGGAAAAACTGCCGAAATGCCCGCCGTGCACCGTGCGGATCGGCAACCCGCGCAAACGCTGCAGGCTGCGAGCGTAGTCGTCGAGATTGGAATGGTAGGCGTCTGCGATCAGCGGGCCGTCGTAGATAATGTCGCCGCTGAACAGCGTCTCGGTTGCCGCCTCGTACAGGCTGATGCCGCCCGGTGAATGCCCCGGCGTGTGCAGCACCTGCAGCACGCGATTGCCCAGATCCAGCACATCGCCTTCTTCAATCATCCCCGTGGCCGGTGCGGCTTTGACTCGATATTCGGCGTAGCACAATGGGCAGTCCGGGTGCGCCTCGAACATCTCGTCACCGACAAACGCCCGGCTCAAATCGTTTTCGCCGTCGGGTGCCGCCAGGATGTCGGCCTCGGCCGGATGCACCAGCCGTTCCGGAAATTCGTGATGCCCGGCAATGTGGTCGAAATGGCAATGACTGGCGACCGCCACCAACGGCCGTTCGGTGATCCACGGCAACTGTTCACGCAGGCTCACCAGCCCGGAACCGCTGTCCAGCAGCAAGTCCTTGTCGCGGCCCTGAATGTGCCAGAGGTTGCAGCGATAGAAAGGCCGGATGTAAGGCTCGTGAATCAGCCGAATGCCGTCACTGAGCTGTTTGACCTCGAACCACTGATCGCGAGAAACAATCTTCATCAAAGGTTTTCTCCAGACGAAAAAAAACGGGTGTGGCAACCGACGCCACACCCGTCGAAGAAAGCATCAAGTCGTTATGTTCAGCTTAGGCGGCGCTGGCCACCGTTGCCGGACGAGGGGACAGCAAGCTGACCAGCACGAAGCTCACCAGACCCACGCCGAGGCTGTAGTAGATCGGAGTGTTGGCGTCCATACCGTCCTTGATCATGAACAGCAGCGCGGTGGCAAAACCCATACCCATGCTGGCGATGGCGCCGGCGGTGGTTGCGCGTTTCCAGAAGATTGCACCGATCAGCGGGATCAGCATGCCGCCCACCAACAGGTTGTAGGCCAGGGTCAGCGCGCTGATCACGTCGTTGACTACCAGCGCGATGCCAAGAACCACGATGCCGGTCAGCAGGGTGAACAGGCGGTTGATACCCAGGCTCGACTGTTTACCGCCACGCAGTTTCGGCAGCAGGTCTTCGGTCAGGGTGGTGGCGGCGGCGAGCAGGCCGGCGCTGGCGGTGGACATCATGGCCGCCAGGGCAGCGGCGATCACCAGGCCACGGATACCGTCCGGCAGGGACAGTTTGACGATGGCGGCGAAGGCGTTGTTGACGTTGTCCAGGTCCGGGATCAGCACGTGAGCGGCCATGCCGATCAGGGCGCAGGCCAGTCCGTAAAGGATGCAGTAGAAGCCTGCGAATGTACCGGCGACCTGTGCAACCTTGGCGCTCTTGACGGTGAACACACGCTGCCAGATGTCCTGGCCGATCAGGATCCCGAAGAAGTAGATCATGAAGTAGGTGATGATCGTGTCCCAACCGATGGTGGTGAAGCTGAAGGCGGTTGCCGGCAGTTTCAACACCAATTCATCCCAACCGCCGACGCGGTACAGGCAGATTGGCAACAGGATGAACATCAGGCCCACGGTCTTGATGACGAACTGGACGATGTCGGTCAGGGTCAGTGACCACATGCCGCCGATCGCCGAATAAATCACCACCACGCCACCGCCGACCAATATCGAGAGCCAGAACGGCAGGTCGAACAGCACTTGCAGCACGGTGCCAATGGCCAGGATCGAGACCACGCCGATCATCAGCGCATACGCCAGCATGATCACCGCGCTCGCAGTGCGGGCCATTGGGTTGTAGCGTTTTTCCAGCACCTGGGTAACGGTGTAGATCTTCAGTTTCAGCAGCGGTTTGGCGAGGAACAGGTTCAGCGCCACGATCCCGCAACCCAGTGCGGCGCAAAGCCAGAAACCGGAGATGCCATGAACATAACCCAGACGCACGGTGCCCACGGTGGACGCGCCGCCCAGAACGGTAGCGGCCATGGTGCCCATGTACAGGCTCGGGCCGAGGTTACGACCGGCGACCAAAAAGTCTTCGTTGGTCTTGGCCTTGCGCATGCCGTAGTAGCCGAGTATCAGCATCGCGGCGGCGTAGATGAGTACGACGAATAAATCCAAAGCCATGATGGCGTGTCTCCGATTGTCTTTTTTATGGTGAGGCGAAAAATCAATCCCTGTGGACAAACCGTCCCCACAGGTAATGCGTTGACCACAGGTAATGCGTTTGATCAGGCGGCTTGTCGCATCGCCGGTTTACCGAGCGAATCCGTGCCCTTGCTGCGTGCATCATTCGGCCCGAACACCGCAGCCGGTTCCGGGAACAGACTCAGCAGCGTCAGATACACCAGCGACGCCAGGCCGAGGGTCACCGGCAGGCTGATGTCGATACCGCCCGCCAGTTCGCCCAGCGGGCCAACGAATTGCCCCGGCAGGTTTACAAAGCACAGACCGACCGCAGCACTCGGGATCCAGGCACCCAGCCCACGCCAGTTCCAGCCGTGGGTGAACCAGTAGCGGCCACCTTTCTCGCCGCGAGTGAACACTTGCAGGTCATCCGGGCAATAGAAGCCGCGACGCACCAGCAGACCGATAATCATGATTACCATCCACGGGGTGGTGCAGGTGATGATCAGCACAGCGAAGGTCGACACGCTCTGCACCAGGTTCGCCGCGAAGCGCCCGATGAAGATGAAGGCAATCGACATCACCCCGATCAGCAGCGTCGCCTTGACCCGCGACAGCACCCGAGGGAACACGCTGGACATGTCCAGTCCGGTGCCATACAGCGAGGTGGTGCCGGTGGACATGCCGCCGATCACCGCGATCAGGCACACCGGCAGGAAGAACCAGCTCGGCGAAACCGCGAGCAGACCGCCGACGTAGTTGTTGGCCGCGATGTAGTCCGGTGCCTTGATCGCCACGATGGTGGCGGTGGCGAGGCCGAACAGGAACGGAATGAACGTCGCGATCTGCGAGATCACCACGGCGGCCATGATCCGGCGCTTGGAGGTGTCACGCGGGATGTAACGCGACCAGTCACCGAGGAACGCCCCGAAGGAAATCGGGTTGCTCATCGCTACCAGCGCAGCGCCAATGAAGGCTGCCCAGAAACCCGGTTGACCCATGCTCACGGTGCCGGCGTAGTTCACATCGAAAGGCCCGGCGAAGGCGAAGATGCCCAGCAGGAACAACAGACTGGCGCTCCACACCGCGATCTTGTTGACCCACAACAGGAAGCGGAAGCCATAAATGCAGACCGTCAGCACCAGGATCGCGAACAGACCGTAAGCCAGGCCCAGGGTCAGGTCGGTTTCCGGCAGGCCGATCAGGCGTTTGGCGCCACCGATCAGCGCATCACCCGAGCTCCACACCGAGAGCGAGAAGAAGGCGATGGCGGTCAACAGCGACAGGAACGAACCGACGATCCGCCCGTGCACGCCGAAGTGCGCACCGGAAGACACGGCATTGTTGGTGCCATTGAGTGGCCCGAACAGGCCCATTGGCGCGAGGATCAGCGAGCCCAGCAGCACGCCCAGCACAATTGCCCAGACGCCGGCCTGAAAAGACAGGCCGAACAGTACCGGGAAACTACCGAGCACGGCGGTGGCAAAGGTGTTGGAACCGCCGAAGATCATCCGGAACAAGTCCGTCGGGCCTGCGGTGCGTTCGTTGTCCGGGATCTGTTCGACCCCGTAGGTTTCAATGTGCGTAAGGCTTTGGTCTTTGTTGTTGTTATTCATGATCAGCTCCGATCATAAAGGCGCGCTCATCGTGTGTGAGCGTCACCTGTTTGGCTAAGGGGGTGGCAGCCCTTCCGGCATCGCGGACAAATGTTCGTGGCAGGCCAGCCATAGGCCTTGTTGTTGTCGGCGAAACACAATCGTCTCGCGCTCCTGGCTGAAGTGTTGCTCCCCTTGCATGCGCAGCTCGGTGGCTACGTCATGGATGAAAATCGCCACGTCACCCTGCAGGCTGACGAAAGCGTTGCTCGAGGTGCACGCAAGCACCTCGAAGCCATCCTCGGCGCGCCAGGTGT
Source organism: Pseudomonas sp. UMAB-40 (assembly GCF_900095275.1). Taxonomy (NCBI): domain Bacteria; kingdom Pseudomonadati; phylum Pseudomonadota; class Gammaproteobacteria; order Pseudomonadales; family Pseudomonadaceae; genus Pseudomonas; species Pseudomonas sp. UMAB-40. The sequence continues at coordinate 56,043 of NZ_LT607557.1, read as the reverse complement.
CCCACAACGCCTGATAGGCATCGCGCGACAGCAAGGGCTGTTCGAGGGTGTAGAAGACGAAGCTGGCGTCGGCGCTGAACGCGCCGAAGTAGGCTTCGCGATCGTTACGGGCAAACGCCGTCACCAGATCGGCGGCGGCGTTCAACACCTGATCACGTTCGTTCATGACCGATCCTCAGCGGTGGGCCACGCCCGGCAGTACGCAGAGCATTTCGTACAGCAAGTTGGCGGCCAGCAGCGAGGTGTTGCCGGTGGTGTCGTAAGCGGGCGAGACTTCTACCAGATCGCAGCCGATCAGGTCGAGGCCTTGGCAGCCGCGAATGATCTCAATCGCCTGAATGGTCGTCAGACCACCGATTTCCGGGGTGCCGGTGCCTGGCGCCCAAGCCGGGTCAATGCCGTCGATGTCGAACGTCAGGTACACCGGGCCGCCGCCGACTTTCTCGCGGACTTCAGCCATCAGCGGGGCCAGGGATTTGTGCCAGCACTCTTCAGCCTGAACCACACGGAAGCCTTGTTTACGGCTCCAGTTGAAGTCTTCGGAGGTGTAACCCTGAGCGCGCAAGCCGATTTGCACCACGCGATCGCAGTCGATCAGGCCTTCTTCAGCCGCGCGACGGAAGGTGGTGCCGTGGGCAACTTTCTCGCCAAACATGTGATCGTTCACATCAGCGTGAGCGTCGATGTGCACCAGGCCGACCTTGCCGTGCTTCTTGTGAATGGCACGCAGGATCGGCAGGGTGATGGTGTGGTCGCCGCCCAGGGTCAGCGGGATCACGTTGTGTTCGAGGATGGCGTCGTAGGATTCTTCGATGATCCGCACGGCGTCCAGCAGGTTGAACGTGTTGATCGCCACGTCGCCGATGTCGGCCACCGACAGCGAGTCGAACGGTGCAGCGCCGGTCGCCATGTTGTACGGACGGATCATCACCGATTCAGCGCGGATTTCGCGAGGTCCGAAACGGGTGCCGGGGCGCAGCGAGGTGCCGATGTCCAGCGGCACGCCAACAAAGGCAGCATCCAGACCGGCAGCGGTAGGCAAATGGGGAAGTCGCATCATGGTGGCGATGCCGCCGAAGCGCGGCATTTCATTGCCGCCCAGTGGTTGGTGAAGAATCTTGTCCACGGGTAAGGCCTCATCGTCGTTGTTTTATTTATGTCGGTTGCGCCGCTCCGGGGAGGTTCGGGCACCGTTGGGGGCCGATTCTGCGAAATGTAGTGACCGGGAAGAATCGCTACGGGCAAATACTTAGTTCAGATTTTTCTAAACTAATGCGGAGCGCACAGATAGACTTGTCGGCGTGTACAGAGCCCCAGTGGCGAGGGAGCTTGCTCCCGCTCGGCTGCGCAGCAGTCGTAAAATCCCTCATGCGGTCCGTCTGACACAACGAGGTGAATGATTTTGGGGCCGCTTCGCAGCCCAGCGGGAGCAAGCTCCCTAGCCACAAAAGCGACAGACGGAGAGCCCCCATGGCCAACGCTTTACCCGACCTGAAACTGTTACGCATCTTCGTCAGCGTGGTCCGTCATCAGGGGTTCGCCAATGCCCAGCAAGAGCTCAACCTCTCGACCTCGGCCATCAGCACCTACATGAGCCAGCTCGAATCCGCCCTCGGCCTGGTGCTCTGCCATCGCGGTCGCGGTGGTTTCAGCCTGACCAGCAAGGGCGAGTTGTTCCATCAGGAAACCCTGCGTCTGTTGGGCGAGCTTGAAGGCTTCGAACAATACGCGGCGGCGTTGAAGGGCGAACTGCGCGGCACCCTCAACCTTGGGGTGATCGACTCCACCGTCAGCGACAAGGCCTTGCCGTTCGCCGAAGCCATCGGCGCCTACAGCCAGGAACACCCGGCCGTGCATTTGCACCTGTCGGTCATGAGCCCCTACGAATTGCAGCTCGGCGTCCAGGACAACCGTCTCGACCTGGCCATCGGTGCGTTTTCCACGCGCATGAGCGGCCTGGTCTACATGCCGCTCTACCGCGAACAACACTGGTTGTATTGCAGCAGCCGTCATCCATTGTTCACCGAGCGGCGCATCCCCGAGCAAGTCATCACCCAGCAGCGCATGGTCGGCCGTGGTTACTGGAGCCAGGCCGAACTGGCGCGCCATGGTTTCAAACACAGTGCCGCCACCGTAGAAAGTATGGAAGCGCAGCTGATTTTGGTGCTCTCGGGCGCCTACATCGGCTACCTGCCGGAGCACTACGCCCAGGCTTGGGCGGACAAGGGCGACTTGCGCGTCCTGCTGCCGGCGACGTTTGGTTATCAGGCGCCGTTTTCGATGATCGTGCGTCGTGGCCGCAGCCGCGAGCCGCTGATCCAGACCTTCCGCGATCTGCTCAAAGCACAACTGAACCAGGCCTGAGAACATGTCCAGAATCCAGTGTCCACGCTGCCTGCGCCCACAAACCCATTGCCTGTGCCCGCTGATCCCGAGCCTCGATAGCCGCACCCGGGTGTTGCTGTTGCAGCATCCGAGCGAAGTGAATCATGCGCTGAACACCGCGCGTTTAGCGGCGTTGGGCTTGAAGAATGCCGAGTTGATTGTGGGGGAAGTATTCGAGGATCTAGCGGCGCTGCTGAACCCGCCGGGGTATCAGGCGCGGTTGTTGTTTCCGGCCGACGAAGCGCAGCCGTTGCAGGCGTACACCACGAATGAAGAGCCGCTGCTGCTGGTCGTCCCGGACGGCACCTGGCGCAAGGCGCGCAAGATGTTGCACCTCAATCCGTTGCTGGCGGCGTTGCCGAGGGTGACGTTGGTGGATGGCGGCGTGTCTCGATATCGACTGCGCAAAGCCCCCGGGCCAGGAGCGTTGTCGACAGTGGAAGCGATTGTTCAGGCGTTGCAGACGCTGGAAGCGCCGGCCTCTTTTGAACCCTTGTTAAAACCGTTCGAGGCGTTGATCGAGGGGCAGATTGCGGCGATGGGGGAAGAGGTTTTTCAGCGCAATCATGGGCCGAAATAGGCGGTGTTTGTGAGGGCCTCTTCGCGGGCAAGCCCGCTCCCACAGGATTTGTGTTGTACACAAAAGATGTGAACACCACGAACACTGTGGGAGCGGGCTTGTCCGCGAAGACGACAGCAAAAACACCAACAATTCCGGCAAGAGACTACCTTTCCCGCATCGCCTCGGTCCGCGCTTTCAACACCGGTTTCAAAAGGTAATCCAGCACACTTTTCTCCCCGGTAATGATGTCCACCGTCGCCACCATCCCCGGAATAATCAGCAACGGCTTCACATCCCCGCCCAAGTGATTCTTGTCGGTCCTCACCTGAATCAGATAAAAGCTGTTGCCCTTGTCATCGGTAATCGTGTCCGCACCAATCAACTCCAGCTTGGCAGTCAGTCCGCCATAAATCGTGTAGTCGTAAGCACTGAACTTGACCATCGCTTTCTGCCCCGGATGTAGAAACGCCACGTCCTGCGGCCGCACCTTGGCTTCGATCAGCAGGTTGTCTTCAATGGGGACGATTTCCACCATGTCGCTGCCCGGTTGGACCACGCCGCCGATGGTATTGACCTTCAGCACTTTGATAATCCCGTGCACCGGCGACACCACCGTGGTGCGGGTCACGCGATCATCGATGGCGATGCTCGACGCTGTGATTTTCGACAGGTCGGTGCGTTTTTCATTCAGCTCTTTCGCCGCGTCCGAGCGGAAGGATTGTTCCGATTCATCAATCTTGCTTTTGATCTCATTGATCGCCGATTCCGCCCGGGGAATCGCCAGCGTCGTGGCGTTCAACGAGCCGCGAATCTCCACGGCGCTGCGTTTGAGCCGCAGGATTTCCACCGGTGAAACCGCCCCGGTGCCCACCAGTGGCGCTGACATGTTCATCTCTTGTTGCAGCAAGGCCAGGCTCGAACTGAACTGCCCCTGCTTGGAGCGAAATTCCGCCAGTTCCTGGGTTTTCTGCCGCAGTTGTTCACTCAGCGTCCGTTGCTCACTGGCCAGTCGACGTTGGCGTTGTTCATACAGCGAGCGCTCATCCTCGGCCACTTGCGGCGCCTTGGCGATCACCTCCGGCGACAGCTTGAACGGCCGGCCTTCGGCTTCGGCCGACAGGCGTTCGACCTGTGCGGTCAACGCGTAACGATCCGCTTCGCTTTCGCCCTTATTTGACAGGAATCGAGTGTCATCGAGGCGCAGCAAGGTGTCGCCCTTGTTCACCATTTGCCCTTCGCGCACGAAGATCTCGGTGACGATGCCGCCCTCAAGGTTCTGGATCACCTGGACCTTGCTCGACGGGATCGCCTTGCCTTCGCCCATGGTGACTTCTTGCAGCACCGCAAACTTGGCCCAGACCAGCGCGGTAATCAGCAAGGCTGCGGCCAGCCACACGGTGATTCGCGACCAGCGCGGAGAATCCTGCAGCGAAGCGCCGGCGGTTTCCGGCATGAATTCGCTCTCGGCGGTTTTGCCGAAGCTGCCGAAGTAGCCCCGGTCTTGTGGCGTGTCGGATGATGAACGGGCCATGAGTAGCTCCTAGACAGCCGCAGAGCCGACACGGCCCTTGCGCAGTGCATCGATGACCGCTTCTTTCGGACCGTCGGCAACGATCCGCCCGTTATCCAGCACCAACAGCCGATCCACCAGGCTGAGCATCGAGGTGCGGTGAGTCACCAGCAGCAAGGTCTTGCCCTGAACCCAGCCGTGGAGTTTCTGCCGCAAAACATCTTCGCTGCTGTTGTCCATGGCGCTGGTGGGTTCGTCGAGCAGCATGATCGGCGGATCCAGCAACAAGGCCCGGGCCAGCAGCACCGCCTGACGCTGACCGCCGGACAGCAACTGCCCGCGTTCGCCCACGGGCCGGTCAAAACCTTGCGGATGCTGGCGCGCCAGCTCGGTGACACCGGTCAGTTCGGCGACTTCGAGCATCCGTGAATCGCTGATGTAACGCGCACCCAGGGTCAAGTTGTCGCGCAGGCTGCCGGCCAGCAGCGGCAGGTCATGGGCGACGTAACCGATTTGCTGGCGCAGGTCGGCGACATCGAGTTGCCGCAAGTCCAGGCCATCGAGCAGTAACTGGCCTTCTTCCGGTGCATAGAACCCCATCACCAATCGCGCCAGGGTGCTTTTGCCCGAGCCGCTGCGACCGATGATGCCAATCCGTTCGCCGGGTTTGACGCTGAAGCTGACATTGGACAGGGCCGGGGCGTTCTGGCCGTTGTAGTGGAAGGTCACGCCGCTGACATCCATCGCGCCTTGCAACTGCGTGCGCTCCAGCGGCCGCTGGTTGGCGTCGCGCTCTTGCGGCAAGGACATCAGCGCATCGGTGCTTTTCATCGTCAGTTGCGCTTGTTGGTAGCGCGTGATCAAACCGGCGATCTGCCCCAGTGGCGCGAGCACACGGCTGCCGAGCATGTAGGTCGCCACCAGCGCACCGACGCTGAGGTTGCCGGCGATGATGCTGTAGACCCCGGCGACGATGGTCGCCATGCCGGAGAATTGCTGGATGAACAGCGTGCCGTTGGTCGCCAGTGCCGAGAGGTTGCGCGCATGGCTGTCGAGGCGGGTGAGGGCGCCGTGGGTGCTTTCCCATTTGTGCTGGCGTTCGCTTTCGGCGCTGCACGCTTTCAGGGTTTCCAGGCCACCGAGGGTTTCGATCAGCAAGGCCTGGCGTTCGGCGCCGAGGCTCAGGCTTTTCTGCACGGTATCGCGCAGGCGGACCTGAATCACCATCGCGAAAATGATCGTAATCGGAAAGGCGAGCAATGGAATCACCACCAGCCAGCCGCCGAGCAGGCCGATCACCACCAGCATCAGCACGGCAAAGGGCAGGTCGATCAGGCTGGTCAGCGTGACGGCGGTGAGGAATTCGCGCAGGCCCTGGAAGTCATGGATGCTCTGGGCGAAACCGCCAATGGTCGCCGGCCGCGCTTTCATCGCCATGCCGGTGATGCGTTCGAACAAGGTCGCGGAAAGAATTACGTCGGTTTTCTTCCCGGCGGTGTCCAGCAAGTGCGCGCGCACTACCCGCAGCACCAGTTCGAAACCGGTGCCGATCAGCAAGCCGATCGACAACACCCACAAGGTCGACGTGGCCTGGTTCGGCACCACGCGGTCGTAGGTTTGCATCACGAACAGCGGCACCATCAACCCCAAAAGGTTGATCAGGAAACTCGCCAGAATCGCATCGCTGTACAGCCATTTCGACAGCTTCAAAGTGTCGCGGAACCACGCCTCCACGCGCGGCACCAGCGGCGAGCGCAAGTCTTCGAGTTCATGGCGTGGCCGGGCGAACAAGGCCTGGCCACTGTAATTTTCGGCCAGTTCTTCACGGCTGACCCATTGTTCGCCGCCGTCCGCTTCGCTGGGCAGGATCAGCAACCGGCCGTCATCGCCAAAACGTCGCAGGATGGCGGTGCGGCCGTTGTTGAGGATCAGCATCACAGGCAGGTTGAGCGCGGAAATGTCCGCCAGTTCGCGGCGCAGCACCCGCGCCTGCAAGCTGGCCCGCGCTGCTGCACGAGGCAGCAGGTCCAGGCTCAGACGTTGTTTGTTGAGCGGTAGCCCGGCGCTCAGGCTGGCGCGACTGACTGTCGCGCCGTGGAGTTTGCAGAGGATCAACAGACCGTCCAGTAGCGGGTCATCGAAGCTCAGGCGCGGATCGACACCGGTGTTGCCGGGTTCCATGCTGGTCAAATTGATCTCTCCACAGGCCTACTTCAGTTCAGGCAAACGGGCTTCGTTTTTCACTTCGGTGGAGGCGATCGCATCGGCGGGCAATACCACCCGTTGCTTGCTCAGCAACTCGCCCATGTTCGCCAGCACGCGGTACATCGAGTATTCCTCGGTGTAGCGCACTTCGGTGTAGCGACGGTTGGCGTTGTAGAGCTCGTTTTCACTGTCGAGCAAGTCGAGCAGAGTGCGTTGGCCGAGGCCGAACTGGTCCTGATACGCCAGGCGCACGCGCCGGCTGGTATCGGCGTATTCGCGCGCAGTCGGGGTCTGTTTCTTGGCATTGACCATGGCGTTCCAGGCCAGGTGGATGTTCTCGTTGAGTTGGCGCAGGGCGTTGTTGCGGATGTCCATCGCCTGGTTGATCTGGTGCGCATCGGAAGCAAGGCGAGCCTTGTCGCTGCCGCCGCGGAACAGGTTGTAGTTCATCACCACGCCCACGCGCCATTCGTTATCGTGGCCTTCATCGCCTTGCACATTATTGTTCGCGCCCACCGCGGCTTCGGCATCGAAACGTGGATAGAACGGCGACTTGGCGACTTCGTACTGGCTCTCGGCCGATTGCACGTCAGCCTGGGCGGATTTCAGGTACGGGTTGTTTTCCACCATGCTCTGCTGAGCTTCCGGCAGCGTGGCGGGCAGTTCGCCGCGGATCGACGGCGGGGCTTCGAGTTCATCCGGCAGGCGTCCCACAACGGCGGCGAAATTCGACTCGGCATCGGCCAGATCGACTTCGGCGGTGTCGAGGTTGTTTTGCGCCAGTGCCCGGCGAGCGCTGGACTGATCGGAGTCGGCGTTGCTGCCGACGCCACGCTGGGTGCGCAGGCCGATCTGGTCGTTGACCCGCAAGTGAGCCTGCAGGTTGTTCGTGGCCAGGGTCACCAGTTCGCGGCGCTTGAGCACTTCGAGGTAGACCTCGATGGTGCGCAATGCCAAATCCTGTGCGGTGCCTTGAGCGTAATAGGCTCGGGAGTTTACGACTCCTTTGGTGCGTTCGACTTCATTCGCGGTGTTGAAACCGTCGAACAGCATCTGCCGCAGGCGCAGCTCCGATTGGGTGTAGGTGAGGATTCTGGTGTCGTGATTGCCGAACGCCCGGGTGTTGGTGTTATCGCTGTACCCGCGCCCGTAGGCGGCGTTCAGATCAACTGATGGATAAAAGCCCCCCTTCGCGACTTTGACTTGCTCATCCGCGGACAGGCGCGAATCTACGCGCGAGGCCAGTTCCGGGTGGGTTGCGATGGTGCTCTGGATCGCCTCGGTCAACGATATGGCTTGGGCCTGGGATGTGCAGGCCATGGCCAGCAGAATTGCGCTGCAAAGGGGGGTTAAAACGCGCATAGGTACATCTCCCTGATTCCTGATGGTTCTTTATCAGTCGCCAATTATTTGACGACATTTATAGGCAAAACCGTTTCATGCTTGTAACAACGTAGCTAAGAACATTCTAGAGCGTAGCTAAGAAATTTTTTTCATAGGGGTTATTCCAAAAAAAACTTATGCGCTCTGCAAAATCCAGCACATTGTTCACTCTGAAAGCCCTTGATTCACGAGCTCTAGGGAGCATTCGAGGGTTCAAGGAAAGTTCCATCCACTTATCGACATAGGGCGGAGAAGTGCTGGAGGGGAGGGAAGCGATACGGTTTTGAGGCGACAGTTTTTTGTCGCTCTACAGGTTCAAAATCGTTACGCATCGCACTTAAGGCAATTTGGCTGCGATTGGACCCCCAAGGTTGTTGATTAAATTGGGGTTTTTCAAAAAACGGACACATTGCCCACGAGCGACACGCTTGGCGAGACTATCGCCGGGGCAGCGGCTTACTTGGGTAAACGCACCTCGCAGGCGATCCGCCAGGCAACCTGCTTCAACCATGAGCACGTTCTTCGCACAAACAGGGTGCCGACAGCGGTTGGCAGCGGAGGAAATGCACATGGCAACGCTCATCGGTATCGTCAGTAAAGTCATTGGTCAGGTGTTCGCGGAAACGAGCGGCGGCACACGACGTGCGCTGGTCGAGGGCGATCGATTGTTCGCCGGCGACCAGTTGATCACCGGGGCCGAAGGCGCGGTGGCCGTGCATTTGCAAAATGGCCAGGAACTGACCCTCGGGCGGGGTAGCAGCCTGCAAATGACCTCCCAGCTACTGGCGCATCAGGCGCCCCATGTGGATACCGCTGAAGCGGTGACGCCGACTCAGGCGCAACTGACCGATGTCGAGCAACTGCAAAAAGCCATCGCTGCCGGCGATGACCCGACTCAAACGGCTGAAGCCACGGCGGCCGGCCCTACATCGACCGGTGCACCCGGTGGAGCGGCGGGCGGCGGCCACAGTTTCGTCATGCTCGAAGAAGTGGGCGGGCGGGTCGATCCCACCATTGGCTTCCCCACCGCAGGCTTCAACGGCATTCCCGAATTTCCGCTGGAACGCTTGGCCGGTGATCTGGACAACGGCGACAATGCAATCGCGGCCCCCATCGTTCCTGACGTCCCCAACAATCCGGTGACCCTCGCGGGCCTGTCGGTGGCGGGGGGCGAACTGACCCTCAACGAAGCCAACCTCGCCGACGGTTCTGCCAGCAATCCGGGTGCGCTGATCCAGAACGGCACCTTCACCGTGTCTGCGCCCGACGGGCTGACCAGCCTGAGCATCGGCGGGATCAATGTGATCACGGGCGGGGTGGCTGTCGGCTTCCCGCAGTCGATCACCACACAACTGGGCAACACCCTGACGATCACCGGTTACAACCCGGCCACCGGCGTGGTCAGTTACAGCTACACCCTGGTCGGCAACGACACCCATTCGGCCGGCGAGGGGGCTAACAACCTCAGCGAACAGTTCACCGTCGTCGCTAATGATTCCAATGGCGATACTGCCACCGGCACGCTGGACGTCAACATCACCGACGACGTGCCCAAAGCGGTCGATGACACCAACGCCAGTACCGCCTCGGAAACCCTGCTGACCCTGACCGGCAGCGTGCTGCCCAACGACTCGCAAGGCGCTGACCGCATTCCCACCGGCCCCAACAGCGGGCCGATCATCGGCGGCACCTTCACCGGGACATACGGCACCTTGGTGCTCAATCCCAACGGCACTTACACCTACACGCTGAACACCAGCGACGCCGACTTCAAGGCGCTGCACGGCGGTGGCAGCGGCACCGAAACCTTCACCTACACCCTGACGGATGCCGATGGCGACACCAGCACCGCCAACCTGGTGTTGGAAATCCACAACAACGATGATCCGGTCACCCTCGGCGGCCTCAACGTTGAAGGCG
>NZ_LT607557.1:45366-46048 GCF_900095275.1 Pseudomonas sp. UMAB-40 | reverse complement strand
ACGGTGCCAACGGAATCTCCGAGCAGTTCGCCGTCACCGTTGTGGATGACAACGGCACCACCGCCAACGGCAATCTCGACGTCAACATTGTCGACGACCTGCCACAGGCCGTGAATGACAGCAACGCCGGCACCGCTTCGGAAACCTTGCTGACCCTCAACGGCAACGTCCTGACCAACGACGTGCAAGGCGCTGACCGCGTGACCATCGGTGAGAACGCCGGCCCGATCACCCCGGGCACCTTCGTCGGGACTTACGGCACGTTGGTGCTGAACGCCAACGGCACGTACACCTACACCCTCAACACCAGCGATGCGGATTTCAAAGCCCTGCACGGCGGTGGCGATGGCACCGAGAATTTCACCTACACCCTGACCGATGCCGACGGCGATACCAGCACCGCCAACCTGGTGCTGCAAATCCACAATAACGATGATCCAGTGACCATCGATGGCCTCAACGTCAACGGCGGCGAACTCACCGTCTACGAGAAAAACCTCAGCGATGGCAGCAGCCCCGACGCGCCAGCGTTGACCCAAAGCGGCACCTTCACCATCACTGCCCTCGACGGCGTGCAAACCCTCAGCGTCGGTGGCATCAACGTGGTGGTCGGCGGCGTCTCCGCAGGCTTCCCGCAATCCATCGTCACGCCGCTCGGCAGCACGCTGACCATCACCGGGTT
>NZ_LT607557.1:0-45336 GCF_900095275.1 Pseudomonas sp. UMAB-40 | reverse complement strand
CCCTCAACGGCAACGTCCTGACCAACGACGTGCAAGGCGCCGATCGCGTGCCGACGGGCCCAAGCGCCGGGCCGATCACCCCGGGCACCTTCACCGGGACCTACGGCACACTCGTTCTGAACGCCAACGGCACGTACACCTACACCCTGAACACCAGCGACGCCGACTTCAAAGCGTTGCACGGCAATGGCAGCGGCACTGAAACCTTCACCTACGTCATCACCGATGCCGACGGCGACACCAGCACCGCGAACCTTGTACTGAACATCCACAACAACGACGACCCGGTGACCCTCAACGGCCTCGACGTTTACGGCGGCGAACTCACCGTCTACGAGAAAAACCTCAGCGACGGCACCAGCCCGAACGCGCCGGCCCTGACCCAGAGCGGCACCTTCACCGTGACCGCCCTCGATGGCCTGCAAACCCTGACCGTGGGCGGGATCAACGTGGTGACCGGTGGCGTGGCCGCAGGCTTCCCGCAATCGATCGTCACCCCATTGGGCAGCACGCTGACCATCACCGGCTACAACCCGGCCACTGGCGTGATCAGCTACAGCTACACCTTGGCCGATAACGAAACCCACCCGACCGCCAACGGTGCCAACAGCATCACCGAGAACTTCAATGTCGTGGCGACGGACACCGACGGCAGCACCGCGTCGGGCCAGATCAACGTCAACATCGTTGACGACCTGCCCACCGCCAACCCTGATCACGCCTCGGTGGGCGAGGGCGCGACTGTCTCGGGCAACGTGCTGGATAACGACATCGGCGGTGCCGACGGCCCGGCGCTCAGCGGTGCAGTGATTGGCGTGCGCGCAGGCGCGGACACCTCGACCTCGGCCATCGGTGGCCTGGGCACGAATATCAACGGCACCTACGGTTACCTGACGCTGGATGCCAACGGCAACGCGACCTACCACAGCAATCCGAATGCGGTGAACGGCCCGGGCGCGACCGACGTGTTCACCTATACCGTGCGCGATGCCGACGGTGATGAAAGCACCACCACCATCACCATCGACGTGTCCAACAGCTGCATCGTCGCGTCCCGCGATACCGACGTGACGGTCTATGAAAAAGCCCTGGACCTGACCAAGGACGGGCAAGACCTGGCGGCCGGCACGGTCATCGGCAGCGATCCAACCAGCACCGGCGAAACCGCCAAAGGCACGCTGGTCGGCTCGGTCACTGGTGCGACTGGCGCAATCACCTACACGCTGGTGGGCAGCGCCACGGGTAACTATGGCCAGATCCAGCTCAACCCCAACGGCACGTACACCTACACCCTGACGTCGCCTGCGACCACAACGCCGCATGCCAACGACGGCGCGAATTCGCTGACTGAAAGCTTCACCTATCAAGCCACCGATTCGCTGGGTAACAGCACCACCAGCACCATCGTGGTGAAGATCGTCGATGACGTGCCAAAAGCCTTCGACGACAGCAACGCCGCCAAGGCGTCGGAAACCGCTCTGACCCTCAACGGCAACGTCCTGACCAACGACGTCCAGGGCGCAGACCATGTTGCCACCGGGCCGAACGCCGGGCCTGTGACCCCAGGCACTTTCACCGGCACTTACGGCACCTTGGTACTCAACGCCAATGGCACATACACCTACACGCTGAACGCCAACGACGCCGACTTCAAAAACCTGCACGGCGGCGGCACAGGCACCGAAACCTTCGCCTACACCCTCACCGATGCCGACGGCGATACCAGCACTGCCAACCTGGTGCTGAACATCCAGAACAACAACGACCCGGTCACGCTCAACGGCCTCGATGTGTACGGTGGTGAACTTACCGTCTACGAGAAAAACCTCAGCGACGGCACCAACCCCAATACCCCGGCCCTGACCCAGAGCGGCACCTTCACCGTGACCGCGCTGGACGGTCTGCAAACCCTCACCGTGGGCGGCATTGCGCTGGTCACCGGTGGCGTGGCGGCAGGCTTCCCGCAATCGGTGGTCACACCGCTCGGCAGCACGCTGACCATCACCGGTTACAACCCTGCCACTGGCGTGGTCAGTTACAGCTACACCCTGGCGGACAACGAAACCCATCCAACCGCCAACGGCGCCAACAGCCTCACCGAGAACTTCACCGTGGTGGCGACGGACACCGACGGCAGCACCGCGACAGGTCAGATCAACGTCAACATCGTCGATGATTTGCCCACCGCTGCGCCGAACACCGCCAGTGCGATCGAAGGCGCTACGGTCAACATCAGCGTACTTGGCAACGACGTACCCGGTGCCGACGGAGCGGCGGCCGGCGGGGCAGTGATCGGCGTGCGGGCCGGCAGCAACACCGCCACCTCTGCCGTCGGTGGCGTGGGCACCAACATCAACGGCACCTACGGTTACCTGACCCTGGATGCGGCGGGCAACGCCGTGTACCACAGCAACCCGAACTCGGTCGGCGTCGCGGGCGCCACCGATACGTTCACCTACACCATCCGCGATTCCGATGGCGATGAAAGCACCACCACCATCACCATCAACGTTACCGACAGCGGCCTCAAAGCCGTGGTCGATCAAGACGTCACGGTCTACGAAAAAGCCCTCGACCTGAACCAGGATGGTCCGGACCTGGCCGCCGGCACCGTCACCGGCAGCGACCCGGGCAACACCGGGGAAACGTCCACCGGGACGCTGGTCGGTTCCGTGACCGGCGGCAGTGGCGCCATCACCTACACCCTGGTCGGCAGTGCCACCGGGACCTATGGGCAAATGCTGCTCAACCCCAACGGCACCTACACCTACACCCTGACCTCGGCGCCGAAAACTTCGCCGAACGCCAACGACGGCCCGAACACCCTGAGCGAAAGCTTCACCTACAAAGCCACGGATGCCTCGGGTAACAGCACCACCAGCACCATCGTGGTGAACATCGTCGATGACGTACCCAAGGCGGTCGCCGCCGATCGTTCGGTCGCCGCGGTCGAGATCGATTCCAACCTGCTGTTGGTGATCGACGTCTCCGGCAGTATGGCCGATGCGTCCGGCGTACCCGGGCTGTCGCGGTTGGCGCTGGCCAAGCAGGCGATCAGTGCCTTGCTCGACAAATACGACGACCTGGGCGATGTGAAAGTGCAGATCGTCACCTTCAGCAGCAACGCCACTGACAAGACATCGATCTGGGTGGATGTCGCGACCGCCAAGTCGATCATCTCCGGCCTGACTGCCGGCGGTGGCACCAACTACGACGCGGCTGTCGCGACGATGCAAACCGCGTTCAACACCTCGGGCAAACTGACCGGGGCGCAGAACATCGGTTACTTCTTCTCCGACGGCAAACCCAACGAAGGCGACATCGGCACCGCAGACGAAACCGCGCTCAAAGCCTTCCTCGACGCCAACAGCATCAAGAATTACGCGATCGGCCTGGGCAGCGGCGTGAGCAACGCCAACCTCGATCCGCTGGCCTATGACGGCAGCACGCACACCAACACCAACGCGGTGGTGGTGACCGATCTCAACCAACTCAACTCGGTGCTGTCGGGCACGGTGGTCGGCGCGCCGGTCACGGGCACCTTGCTGGAAGGCGGCACGTTCGGCGCCGATGGCGGCTTCATCAAAACCCTCGTGGTCGACGGCACGACGTATACCTACGACCCTAAAGGCAACAGCAATCAGGGTTCGTTGAACTTCAGTGGCGGCGCCAACCACGGCACGTTCAACACGGTGAACAACAGCATCAGCATCGCCACCAACAATGGCGGCACGTTGGTGGTGAACCTCGACACCGGCGAGTACACCTACACCTCGCAAAAAACCACGGCGGTGGTGATCACCGAAAACATCGGCTTCACCGCCAGCGACAACGACGGCGACCTGGCCAGCTCCACGCTGACGGTCAAAGTCATTCCGAACGCGGCACCGGTGGCGGCCGATGACCACATCATCACCAACGTGCTCTCGGGCAACATCGTGGTGCCGGGTGAATTGCTGCTGGCCAACGACACCGATGCCGATGGCGATCCGCTGACGGCTTCACCCACCAACTTCAACACCGGCTGGATTTCAAAAGGCGCCGACTTCACCGGCACTGGCGCGATCAGCTTCGCCTCGACCGGCAACAACACCGCTAACCAGGTCCTGGCGAATGTGCGCAACGCCTTTTCGGCGAACGCGGCCACCATGACGGCCGTGCTGGTGATCAGTGGTTATCTGGGCGGGGTAACCACCGGCAACGCCAACGATGAGGACCGGATTACCGTCAACCTCAAACAGGGCGAAACCCTTAACCTGGACCACAACCTGGCAGGCGGTCACATCGCCATGGAGTACTCGCTCAATGGCGGCGCGTGGATCACACTCGCGGACGGGCAAACCCTCACCGCGGCGGCGGACGGGACCTACCAGATCCACGTTACCAACATCACCAACACCAGCGGCAGCGGCGTGAACAACGCGGAAAACTATCAGCTGACCATGACCCTCAACTACGCCGGGGGCCACGACATCGCCCCGGATGCCCACGGCACTTACACCGCCAATGACAACCACGGCGGCAGCGACAGCGCGGGCGTGACCATCAGCTATCAGGACGGCCACACTCTCACCGGCACGGCTGGCGACGATGTGTTGGTGGCGGGCGCCGGCGACAACGTCCTCAATGCCGGCGACGGCAACGACGTGCTCACCGCCGGCTCCGGCAACAATGAGCTGCACGGCGGCGCCGGCAATGACTTGCTGTTCAGCGGCACCGGCAACGACATGCTCGACGGCGGCACTGGCACCGACACCGTGAGCTATGCCCACGCCACCGCCGGGGTCACGGTCGACCTGAGCCTGGCCTCCGCGCAAAACACCGGAGGCGCCGGCACCGACACCCTGACCGCCATCGAAAACCTCACCGGCTCCAACTTCAACGACTCGCTCACGGGCGATAACTTCAGCAACGTTATCAACGGTGGCTTGGGCGACGACATCCTCAAGGGTGGCGGCGGTGACGACTTCCTGATTGGCGGTCTGGGCAACAACACCCTCACTGGCGGGGCAGGGGCTGACACCTTCCAGTGGCTCAAAGGCAACAGCGGCCATGACGTGGTCACCGACTTCACACCAGGCACCGACAAACTCGATTTGTCGCAACTGCTGCAAGGCGAAAACGGCACCGCGGCATCGCTGGATGACTACCTGCACTTCAAAGTCATCGGCAGCGGCGCCTCGGTCCTGACCAGCATCGACGTCAGCGCCATGGCCGGCGCGGCACCGAACCAGACCATCGACCTGGCCGGCGTCAACCTGGCCAGCCACTACGGCGTCACGCCGGGAGCGGGCGGGGTGGTGGCGGGTGGGCATGACACAGCGACGATCATCAATGGCATGTTGAATGACCATTCGTTGAAGGTGGACACCGTGTGATCTGAAGGCTGACCTCTGAAACGACAAAACCCGCCATTCCTGTGTAAGGAATGGCGGGATTTTTGTTGTCTGTGAGATCGCTTTCGCAAGTAAGCCCGCTCCGACACTTTGATCTTCAGTGAACACAAAACAGGCGAACAACCCAGGTCAACTGTAGGAGCGGGCTTGCTCGCGAAGAGGCCCGAAAGTCCCCCACAAAACTCGCAGCCTGAAGAGCTGTTGTGGCGAGGGGGCTTGCTCCCGCTGGGTTGCGAAGCAGCCCCAAAACCATTCACCGCGATTGTGTCTGATAAACAGCGTTTCGCTGGTTCTACGACTGCTGCACAGCCGAGCGGGAGCACGC
Organism: Pseudomonas sp. UMAB-40; assembly: GCF_900095275.1. Classification (NCBI taxonomy): domain Bacteria; kingdom Pseudomonadati; phylum Pseudomonadota; class Gammaproteobacteria; order Pseudomonadales; family Pseudomonadaceae; genus Pseudomonas; species Pseudomonas sp. UMAB-40. The sequence goes on along the minus strand of NZ_LT607557.1, from coordinate 39,615 downwards.
TCCCTCGCCACAGGAAAGTGTTCGCCCCAGAATTTTTGCTAACCCTGCGGAACGAAATTATCCAGCATCCGGTTCACCGCCAACTCACCCAGCATCACCACCTGCTGAATCCCCAACACCGTGTTGCGATGCGACCCCTCCATCAATCCCGCGAAATTACTCAGCATCACACTCGCCGACGCCAGGGTTTCGCAGGCGTTGACCAGCAGGGTCTCGTCGTTGGTATCGGGGTCGATTGAGTAAATCGTGCTCGGTTTACGCGGAGTGTCTTTGGGAACGACCGGTTTGAGGTAGTAATCGAGGGCGCGGTCGGCGGCTTCGTTGAGTTTTTTTGAATCGGGGGTTTCGTAGGGGGAAACGTCGTCGGTTTCGGGTGGGTTGGGTGTGATTTTGAACATGGTGAAACTCCTTGATCAATGAGGCCACCACGCATCGCTGCTAAACGAAAGGTGGCGACTGTACGCGGGTTAGCAGACCAGGGATCAAGGAACCCGGCGCACCGAAGTGCCCCACGCACAGTCACCAAAACGCCAATCAGGAGGCAAAAAAACCGACTGATCAAGAGGGGACATTGCGTGCCTTGATATTTACCGAGCTGCTAAACCCGATCGCTGCATTTGCAACGACACGGAAACGATAGAGCGAGGGGGCAAGGCACACAAGCCGGCGGATTCTGGCGTAGTCGTAGGCAACGGCGCAAGGTTGTGTAGCCTTGGTCAGTGTCAGGAGATGTCTTTTAAACATCGCCGTTTAACATGAAAAGATTGTCCGAACCCAGCAGTTTTGGGCCGACATATCTGATAGCTAATGCCAACTTTCAAACCGCAGTCATACCCCTTACATCGGCTCCGGCGGTCCAATCAACCGCCCCATCACCCCAAACAACCCCAACTCCCGAATCACCTCCAATTCCCCTTTGGTCTCGACCATCTCCGCAATCAACGGCAAATCAATGCTGTTGGTCGCCCGGTAAATCGCATCAATAAACAGCCGCTTGTCACTCTGTTCATCAATGTGCCGGATGTACGCGCCATCGATTTTCAGATACGCCAAACCCAGCTGCGTCAGATTGCCGATCTGGCTGAAGCTACCGCCGAAATGCTGCAAGCCGATGCGGTAACCGGTGTCGAGCAGGCTGTGGCTCAGGCGTTGCAATTCATCGGGGGGCGGTAGTTGGCGTTCGTCGATTTCCAGTGTCAGCAGAGGGGCCAGGTCAGGCAGCGATTCGAGCATGTCGATGATTTGTCGCAGTTGTGCCGGGTCGCGCAGGGTGCTGCCGGACAGGCTTAACGCCAGCGGCCAGCGGTTGACGATGAGGTAATCGAGGGTGGCTTCGAGCATCGCCAGGTCGAGCCGTGCCGACCAGCCGAGACGCTCGATCCACGGCAGGAAATGCCCGGCGGCGATGGCCTCGCCTTGCGGGTCGAGCAAGCGCGCGAGGACTTTGTGGTGCAGCACCTGGCTGGTGTCGGCGCATTGCACCACGGGTTGGAAATACAGCTGCATTTTGCCGTGGGTCAGCGCGTCGTCGATCCAGGTGCGCCAGTCGTGTTGCGAGTGGTTCGTCGCGGTATCGGAATGGGCCAGATGCACCCACGGCCGCTCAGGATGTTGCTGAGCCTGGGCCAGCGCTTGATCGAGGCGCAGCAGGACGTCGCCGGCCGCTTGGCCGGGCTGATAGGCGACCACGCCCAAGTGTGCAACGGGCATGCAATCGCTGGCGCCGGTCAGGCGCAGGTTTTCCAGGGTGGCGCTGATTTCCGAGGCGAGGCGGGCGGCTTCGGTACTGTCCAGGCCCGGTGTCAGCAGGCTGAATTCGCCGCCACGATTACGCGCCGCCAGCCAGGTGCGCCGTTCCGGCAGTTGTGTGAGGCGCTTGAGCAATTCGCCGACGGCGCTGATCAGCCCATCGGTGCGCTGGCCGCCCAGGCGTTGGTTGAGGCCGATCAGGTCGTTGATTCGCAGCATCAATAAATGGCCGTCGCTGCTTTGCTCGCAGACCAATAAATGGTCGGCCAGTTGTTCGTCCAGCAAGCGTCGATTGGCCAGGCCCGTGAGGCTGTCCTGATAGGATTCGGCGCGCAATTTTTCGCTGCGCGTGGCCTCTTCGGAGAACAGCGCCTTGAGCTTTTCGACCATCTGATTCATGGCCAGCACCACGCGCCTCAGTTCAGGGGTGCGTGGCAGTTTTGGCAGGCTGAGGAACTCGCGTTTACTGATGGCTTCGGCTTGCCGGACCATTTTGTCGAGCGGGCGCAATTGCCGGCGTAACAACCATCCACCGAATACGGCGCTGAGCAGCCCGCAGATCAACAGCCAGATCAGGCTGCCGAGGGTGCTGTCCCAAAGTTTGGCCAGGGCGAACTGCGGATTGCTCTGCACTTCGACCCGCGCCACCTGTTCCCAACCGCGCATGATCAGCGCATCGCCACCTTCCGGGCGCAGGTTGACCAGACTCACAAACCAACCGGGCACGCCTTCGATCTGCGCCGATGTGCTGCGCTCCACCAGCACCTTTTCATCAACGATATTGACGACGCGGATGCTGCGGAAATAGCCGCTGTCGAAAATCGAGCTGACCATCAATTCGGTCATCGCCGGGTCGTCGATCTGCGCGGTCAACGACAGACCCAAGGCGGTGGCAGCATCCTGGGCGTGGGAGCGCAACTGGCTGAGCATCTGTTCTCGGGAGCTTTCCAGGCTGACAAAAAAACTGCCACTGAAGGCCACCAGCAAGAACAGGCAAATGGCGAGAAATAACTGTTTGCGCAGCGACATAAAACGCTCCTTGCGATGGCGGCTAGCCTTCGCCCACGGCGAACCCTTCGGCTTGCATCTTTTTCAACACGTCCTGCCACCGCGACAATTTCTTCGAGTCACTGCTGCGTTTGCCGCCATTGGCCCCCGGCAAGTACAGGCCTTCGGCGTTGAAGGCGTACACCGGCAACAGGTCGTTGCGTTGGGAGGCGGGGCGAATTTCGCCGATCAGGTTGTCGAGCACCAGCGGCTCGGCCGTGGGGCTGCTGTAGAAGGTCAGCACCATGTGCGCCTGGTTTTGGGACAGTGCCTTGACGTAGGTAATGCGCAGTTTCTCGCTGGGAATCCCGAGTTGGCGCAGGCTGAAATATTTCGCCAGGGCGTAGTCTTCGCAGTCGGCGGCACCCTTAATCAAAGATTCTTCCGGCGTGGCCCAGTAATCGGTCTGACGCCAGATGCGCGTGTCGTCCTGAAAGTTCAGCTGTTGATTGAAGAAGCGATTGACCGCGTCCAGTTGTTCGCGCTCGGGTTGGTTGAGTTCGCTTTTAAGCATTTGACTCCAGGCCTCGATTCTTCCTTGGGCGGGGCCGAGCGGGCCGTAGCGCTTTTCGGCGATTTGCAGGATCTGCGTAAAGTTCCAGTCGGCCCAGACACTGCTGAGCCCGGTCAGCAGAAAACTCGCCAGCAGCAGCCATCCGCCGAGCCGAAGTCGGAGCGTTGGCCATCCTGGACTACGCCGGCGACGGGACATGTCTGGCTGCTCGGGTGCAGATGACTGAAGTCTAGGCGGTGTTTTCAGCGAGGCAGGACAAATTGTCGGGTGGCAGGTGATCGTTCCCACGCGGAGCGTGGGAATGATCGGATGACGAGGGGGCTCAGGGCTTTTGCAGGGTTTTCTGTTTGAGGATGTAGATCGTCACCAGCACCGCGCTGGTCAGCATGACCCCCCGCGCCCACGGCAGGGGCACCAGGTAGCAGGAGAACAGGATGCTCACCCACATCAGGCCGATGGCGTAGACCTTGCCCTTGAGCGGGATGCCGTTGCCGTCGAGGTAGTCGCGAATCCACGGCCCAAGCCGTGGATGCCCCACCAGCCACTGATAAAACCGTGGCGAGCTGCGGGCGAAACAGGCGGCCGCCAGCAACAGGAAGGGCGTGGTGGGCAACACCGGCAGGAAAATCCCGATCACCCCCAGCGCTACGCTCAGCCAGCCGATGGCCAGAAGCACGTAACGCAACATCAGGGAGCGGTTGCCTATGGGGTTGTCCATAGGCAAAACCTTAGTGGTGACGTGGCTTGAGGATCGCCGGTTTCTCGTCTGGCGCCTGGCACAGCAGGTACAGCGCGGTCAGGGCTTCCGGGATCTGAACGATCATGTCGTCCATCAGGTTGGCGTCTTTGGCGATGTCTTCGAACTCAGGCTGTTCGTCGAACAGACCCGAACCGACCATGATTGGCAGCAGCATTTCGCTGACTTCGTCTTCGGCGGTTTCGAACCAGGCCGCTTCGCGCAGGAACACGCCTTCCATGAAACCGATGCACCAGCCGCGCAGGTCGGAATCGTCCGGCTCTTCGCCCAGGTCCAGGTCGCATGGCAGCTCGAACTCTTCATCGGAAGCCAGTTGGCGCGCGATGTGAGCCTTGAGGGCCAGCAGGGTGGATTCGATCGCTTCACGCTCGGTGTCGTCAGCGTAATGCGGCTCTTCGGCGAAGAGGGCGTCGATCCATTCTCGATCCGGAACCTCTTCGGAACAGATCGAAAGCGCAGTGAGGTAGCCGTGGGCGGCCACGTAGTCCAGCGCCTCGTCATGCAGTTCGTCGGCGTCGAGGAAGACTTGCAAACGGGTTAGTTGCTCAGCGAAGGACATTAAAGGGCTACCTTGGGAATTAACAGATGCGGGAATTCTAGGCCTTCTTGAGCGCTCAGGCCAGCCGCGCGGGATATTTGCGCCCCGGAACACCGCAATCCCCGTGGGAGCGGGCTTGCCCGCGATGAGGCCGGAACATCCAATACATTTATCGCCTGACACGCCACCATCGCGGGCAAGCCCGCTCCCACAGGTTTGTCCTCATGTGTCTTCTCAGCGGTGCCCTTTGCAAGGGAGGCCTCGGGTATACTCGCGCGTTTTGTGATGCCCTGCTGGCGTCGCGGCTGAGATGTGAAGCGTCATGCAATGCGCACTTACGATTTGTCGGTGCAGCCTGCGTGGTTCTGAACCAGCCTTGCAGGGATGTTTTTGTGATTTTTGGAGTTTTTATGCTCGAACAGGCTCAACGCGTCCTCAAGGACATCTTCGGCTACGACAGTTTCCGTGGCCGCCAGGGTGCAATCATTGAGCGCGTGGCCAGTGGCGGCGACGCCCTGGTGCTGATGCCTACCGGTGGCGGCAAATCCTTGTGCTTCCAGGTGCCGGCGCTGCTGCGCGAAGGCCTGGCGGTGGTGGTATCGCCGTTGATCGCACTGATGGACGATCAGGTCGCGACCCTCGAAGAGCTCGGCGTCGCCGCCGCTGCATTGAACTCCACCCTGAGCGCCGAGCAGCAGCGCGATCTTGCCGCGCGGATCAAGCGCGGCGAAGTGAAGATGCTGTATCTGGCGCCCGAGCGTCTGGTTCAGCCACGCATGCTGGCTTTCCTGCAAAGCCTTGAAATCGCCCTGTTCGCCATCGACGAAGCGCACTGCGTGTCCCAATGGGGCCATGACTTCCGTCGTGAATACCTGCAACTGGGCCAGTTGGCGGAGCTGTTCCCCAACGTCCCGCGCATTGCCCTGACGGCCACGGCCGACAAGCGCACCCGCGAAGAAATCGTCGACCGTTTGCATCTGCAGAACGCCGAGCGCTTTCTCTCGAGCTTCGACCGTCCGAACATTTTCTACCGCATCGTACCGAAGGAGCAGCCGCGCAAGCAGTTGCTGGCGTTTCTCGCCGAGCGCCGCAGTGATGCCGGCATTGTCTATTGCCTGTCGCGCAAGAAAGTCGACGAAGTCGCAGTGTTCCTCAGCGAGCAAGGCTTTCCGGCGCTGCCGTACCACGCCGGGTTGCCCAACGACACCCGGGCCCATCACCAGAAGCGCTTCCTCAACGAAGAAGGCCTGATCATGGTCGCCACCGTGGCGTTCGGCATGGGCATCGACAAGCCCAACGTGCGCTTTGTCGCCCACCTCGATTTGCCGAAATCCCTTGAGGCTTACTATCAGGAAACCGGTCGCGGCGGTCGTGATGGCCTGCCGGCGGATGCCTGGATGGCCTACGGCCTGCAAGACGTGGTGATGCTCAAGCAGATGCTGCAAAACTCCGAAGGCGACGAGCGCCACAAGCGTCTGGAGCAGCACAAGCTCGACGCTATGCTCTCGCTCTGCGAAGAAACCCGCTGCCGTCGGCAAACCTTGCTGGCCTACTTCGACGAAGACATGCCCGAGCCGTGCGGCCATTGTGACAACTGCGTCGATGGCGTGCAGACCTGGGACGCCACCGAGCCGGCCCGTCAGGCGCTCTCGGCAATCTACCGCACCGGCCAGCGTTATGGCGTCGGGCATCTGGTGGACGTGCTGCTGGGCAAAGACAACGAAAAGGTCCGCAGCTTCGGCCATCAGCACCTGTCGGTGTATGGCGTTGGCAAGGCCATGGGCGAGAGCGAATGGCGCTCCCTGTTCCGCCAGCTGGTGGCCCGTGGCCTGGCCGACATTGACCTTGAAGGCTACGGCGGCCTGCGCCTGAGCGACACGTGCCGGCCGCTGCTCAAGGGTGAAGTGACCCTGGAACTGCGCCGCGACCTCAAGCCGCAGACTACCGCCAAAAGCAGCAAGAGCCAGGCGAGCCAGCTGGTTCGTGGCGAAGAACGCGAACAGTGGGAAGCCTTGCGCGCCTTGCGTCGCAAGCTCGCCGAGGAACACGGCGTGCCGCCGTATGTCATCTTCCCCGACTCGACACTGTTGGAAATGCTCCGCAGCCAGCCGACCTCGCTGGCGGAAATGGCCACGGTCAGCGGCGTCGGCGCGCGCAAGCTCGAACGTTACGGCGAGGCCTTCCTCGAAGTGCTGGGCGGTCAGGTCGAGGCGCCGAAAGTCGTCGCCGACGTGCGCCACGAGTTGATCACCCTCGCTCGCGCCGGCATGACGCCGCTGCAGATCGCCGGTCAGCTGCAATGCTCGGAAAAGAATGTCTACACCATGCTCGCCGAGGCCATCGGCAAGCAGCAGTTGTCGCTGGAACAAGCGCTGGACCTGCCCGAAGAGTTGATGGGCGAGGTGCAGGATGCCTTCCTCGATGGCGAGGGCGAGTTGCCGCCGGTGTCGGAGATTGCCGCGCTGTTCGCCGGGCGAGTACCGGAAGGTGTCTTGTACTGCGTTCGGGCGGCACTGCAATCCGAATTCGAGGTTTAAATGACCTGTTACAGTGATGTAACGATTCACTACAGACCAGACCTTGCCTCAAGCCAACGGTCATGCTTAGCTGGCTAATAATTAGTTTTTCTCTATTTTCAGTCTAATCATGAGTTTTTTATGCCGTTAACCGATCAACACCGTTTTGGCATGCAACTGGCCCAGATGTCGCGCGGCTGGCGTGCCGAACTGGATCGCCGTCTGGCTGGCCTGGGTCTGTCCCAGGCGCGCTGGCTGGTGCTGCTGCACCTGGCGCGCTTCGAAGAAGCACCGACCCAGCGTGAACTGGCGCAAAGCGTCGGCGTCGAAGGGCCGACCCTGGCCCGGTTGCTCGACAGCCTGGAATCCCAGGGCCTGGTCCAGCGCCAATCCGTGCTGGAAGACCGCCGGGCGAAAAAAATCGTCCTCTGTGCCCCGGCCCGTCCTCTGATCGAACAAATTGAAACCATTGCCACTCAACTGCGCCGCGAACTGTTCGACGGCGTCGATGAGGCGGATTTGAAGGTGTGCATGCGAGTCCACGGGCACATTCTGGCCAACCTGGAAAAATCTTGAGGCATAACCGCGCGTCAGCTTTTTGAGATACCCCGTTGGGCAGACTATAAAGAACTACTAGGCAATATCGTGTTCGTACCGGATGTGCGAACGCGTACAGGTTGGTTCTGGTTATCTAAGGGATGCTCATGCTCGAGAGTTGGCACGTTGTATTGCGGTGTTGCGCCAGGCTGCTTCTGGTCGGTGGTGCTGTCACTTACTCGGCATTGGCCCCTGCGCTGGGATTGGGCGACATTACCCTTCATTCCGCGCTGAATCAGCCGTTGCGCGCTGACATCGCTCTGGTGGATGTCGGTGGGCTGGAGGAGGGCGAGCTGTCGGTCAGCCTGGCGACGGCGGAGGAATTCACCCGCTCCGGCGTCGATCGGGTGTTCTTCCTCAACGACCTGAAGTTCACACCGATCCTGCGGGGCAACCGCAGCCTGATCCGGGTGACCTCGAACAAACCGGTCAATGAACCTTTCCTGAATTTCCTGGTGCAGCTCAATCAGCCCAATGGGCGCGTGCTGCGCGAGTACACGGTGCTGATCGATCCGCCGGGTTCTCCGGGGATCGTGCCGGCAGAAGACGAACCTGTCGCCAGTCCACAAAACTCTCCATTCCCCAGCGTCAAACCGGCCACTGCGCCGGCACCGGCGGCGAAGAAGTCCGCGCCTGCGCCGGCCGTCGTTCAACCTGCCGTGCCTGCGACCGATCCCGCTGCCGAACAACTGGCCGCCAGCGTGTTGCAAAACCAGCAGCTGCAAAAAACCATCGATGAGTTGAATGCAAAGCTTCAGGCTCAGGATGAACAGATCGCTGGCCAGAAGAAACAGGTGAGCGAACTGCAAACCCGGCTGTCGGAGGTCAACCAGGCGCCGCCGGTGACGCCGGTAGCGGTGGCACCTGCCCCCGTCGTTGTTGAAGAACCCGAGGCCAGCCATTGGCCGCTGATTATCGGCTTGCTGGCGCTGATCGCTCTGGTGTTGCTGGGGCTGTTTGTTCGACGTCAACGCCAGCAGGTTCAGGCGTTGCCCGAGTCTTCGCCCGTTTCACCCTCGAAACATGAGCCGGTACTTGAGCGTGCGGCGCACCCGTCGGTGCAACAGCCTATGCTGAAACCCGCTCCCGATCATCGTGAAGAGACGCCGCCAGGCGATGTGCTTGAAGGGGTCGGTATCTACTTGGCGTATGGCCGTTTTTCCGAAGCCGCGGGTTTGCTGCGAGAAGCGTTGGTCAAGGAACCGCAGCGCACGGATCTGGGCGTGCAACTGCTGGAAGTCCTCGGCAAGCAGGGGGATGTTCCCGCCTATGACGCGCAGGAAAAAAACCTGCGTGACGGCGGGTTCGACGAAGAAAAGCTTCAGGAGATCCGCGCCCGCCACCCGAAACTGAACAATGCGGCACCAGCGGCACCAGCGGCAGCCGTGGCAGTCGTCACCGCAGCGCAAGCGGCACCTGCCGACGAGTTCCAGTTGAATCTGGATGACCTGTCCATGGATTCCAGCTGGGACCTGATCAGCCCTTTCGACAATGCTAAACCTTCAGACGAATCATCAAAGGCCGTAGAACCGGCGTTCACCTCGAATCTGCACGTGTTGCCCGATGTATTCGAGATGCCTGAAGAACCTACGCTGGATGAGCCAGAGCTTGAGTGGGTCGCCGAACCGGACTCACAGGCGCTGGACGACGCCTTTCTCGATGAGTTCAGCGATGCCGGCCCGTCACTGGAGCTTGAGCCGTTAAATCCGCAGCCGGCCGAGCCGTCCAGTGCCGGTAAACTGGAACAAGCCCAGACCTGTATCGATGACGGCGATCTGGACAGCGCCATCGAACTGCTCAACGAGCTGCTGAAGGAGGGCGATGAGCCGCTCAGGCAAACTGCCCGGAGCCTGTTGGCCGGAATCCGCTGAGCCACTACTATGGCTGCGCCCTCTGGCTCAGGAATCTTGCCCGTCATGACCACGCATAAACCGGAAATCATCATCACTTATTGCACGCAATGCCAATGGTTATTGCGTGCGGCCTGGCTGGCCCAGGAACTGCTCAGCACCTTCGGCGACGACCTGGGCAAAGTGTCGCTGGTGCCCGGTACCGGTGGGGTTTTTCATATTTTCTGCAACGATGTGCAGATCTGGGAACGCAAGGCCGATGGCGGTTTCCCGGAAGCCAAGGTGCTCAAGCAGCGGGTCCGCGATCAGATCGACCCGGACCGCGACCTCGGCCACAACGACCGCACTCAGTGAGACGCAGCTTCGGCTGCCACGGTCTTTTTGCTTGAAGCGGACAGTCTGCTGGAGACCACAATCGCGACGATGATCAAGGCACCGCCGAGCAGCATGCGCACCGTCGGGTTTTCATCGAACAACAACCACGCCATGGTGATGCCGTACACCGGTTCCAGGGCGAACACCACAGCCGCGGTGCGCGCCTTGATCACCGCCAGGCTGGCGACGAACAAGCTATGAGCGACGCCGGTGCAGAACACCCCGAGCAAACCGATCCACAGCCATTCGATGGCGCGGACGTCGCTCAACTGCGGCGCCGCCACCGGCAGCAGGCACAGCGCGACCACCACGTTCTGACACAGCGCGGCCTGCACCGGCGGGATTCTGCCGGAGCTGGCGCGGTTGGTCAGCGACAGCAGGGCGAACAGCAAGCCTGAACCGACCGCCCAGAGCAGGCCCGTGGTGGCGCCACTCGCCAGATCGAAGTCAGGCGTGACCAGCACCAGCCCGACACTCACCAGCACCACCAACAGGATTTCATTGGCGCGGATCCGCTCACGGAATATCAACCCTTCGAGGATCACGGTAAACGCCGGGAAGCTGGCGAAACCCAGGGTCGCGATCGCCACCCCGGCCACTTTCACCGCAATGAAGAAACTCACCCAATGCCCGGCCAGCAGCAAGCCACTGAGCAGCAGCCGGCGCCAGTCCTGTGCTTCGAGTGTGTACCAGCGCGTGTTGCTGGCAAACCGCGCGAACACCGCCAGGGCGAGCACGGCAAATGCAGCGCGGCCAAACACGATGACCGCGGGCGAGGCGGCAGCGAGTTTGCCGAACACACCGGTCAGGCCGAACATCAATGCGCCGATATGCAGGGCGCCAAGGGCGGTACGGGGAGTCATTGCGATCCTTGATAAATGTATTTGAACCGGGCTGCCAGACACCATCGCCAGCTGCTACATTTAATCGCGCGACGCCCAGTGATGTCTGTCTTCAGACTATCGACTTTTGTCGCCAGCCTCGCGCCGCAGTTCGCCCGGGGTCTTACCAAACTCGCGCAACACCGCCGCGGCAAAGGCACTCTGGGAACTGTAACCGACCCGACTGGCAATCTCGCCGATGGGCAATGGCGAATCCCGCAACAGTCCCACCGCACTATGCAGCCGCCGACTGCGGATGTAATCCATAGGTGTCTGCCCGCATTCAGCGACAAACCGCGCATGCAACCGGGCGCTGGACAGCCCGGCAACGCGCGCCAGATCGGCGACCTGCAATGGATAAGCCGCGTACTGATCGATATGCGCATTCAGCGCCGCATACGGCAGGCGCCGACCGCCCACGATGTCGGGCTTGGCGTTGTTGAGGCTGGCCAATAACAGCACCGCGCCCTGCTGGGCAATCAACGGGTCACTGACCTGGCTGCCCGCCAGCCAGCTCACTAATTGGCTTTGCCCGGCATCTAGCGGCAGGCGACCGGCGTTGTCGAGCAAACGGCGGCTGGCGTCGGCGTGATCGCCAAGGGACTGCGAAACCCATTGATCGCTCGGTATATCCAGCACCAGGCAACGGCTGCCATTGCTGCTGCCGCAGGCGTGATGAAAGCCCGATGGCACCACCACGAAACTCTGCTGAACCACCTGGCTGCCATGCCCGCCGACTTCGAAGTCCAGCGCACCCGACAACCCGAACACCAGTTGCGCGTGGTCGTGGCTGTGGACGATCAGGTCCTTGGTGTATTGGCGCAGCGTGAGGATCGGTCTCATCGCAGGTCTCCCGGTCAAGATGCGGCCAGTCTACACCGGCCGGGCGTTGTCACAGGATTGACTCGCCGCTGTCATGGGCCATTAACCCGACCGGCGCAAGCTTGCCAAAACTTGCCCTGAGGGTTGTCCATGACCAGCGCCGAGCTCGCCAAACCCAGCCGTAAGCAACGTGTGCGGACCTTGTGGATTTCCGACGTGCATCTGGGCACCCGGGACTGCCAGGCCGAGCACCTGTCGCAGTTTCTCAAGGGCTACCATGCGGACAAGATCTACCTGGTCGGCGACATCATCGACGGCTGGAAACTGCGCGGCGGCATGTACTGGCCGCAGACGCACACCAACGTGATCCGCCGCCTGCTGACCATGAGCAAGCGTGGCACCGAGGTGATCTATGTCACCGGTAACCATGACGAATTCCTGCGCCGCTACTCGAAGCTGATCCTGGGCAACATCCAACTGGTGGACGAAGCGGTGCACGTGACCGCCGATGGCCGCCATCTGCTGGTGATTCATGGCGATCAGTTCGACGTGATTACCCGGTATCACCGCTGGCTGGCCTTTCTCGGCGACTCGGCCTACGAATTCACCCTGACCCTCAACCGCTGGCTGAATCACTGGCGCGCGCGTTATGGCTACGGCTACTGGTCGCTGTCGGCCTACCTCAAACACAAGGTGAAAACGGCGGTCAGTTTTATCAGCGACTTTGAAGAAGCCATCGCCCACGAGTGCGTCAAACGCGAGTTGCATGGGGTGGTGTGCGGGCATATTCACCATGCCGAGATTCGCAAGGTCGGAGGGGTGGATTACCTCAATTGCGGGGATTGGGTGGAGTCGTGCACGGCGTTGATCGAGCATTGGGACGGGTCGATCGAGTTGTATCGGTTGGCGGATGCACAGGCGCGGGAGGCGGAGTTGAAAGCCATTAAAGTCGCAGAGCCGGCATAGTCTGTTAGCAATGCAGTGTCTGAGCCGGCCTCTTCGCGGGCAAGCCCGCTCCCACAGTGACCGAGGTGAACACAAGATTTGTGAAACGCCAGAGAACCCTGTGGGAGCGGGCTTGCCCGCGAAGAGGCCTGGCCGGACACCCCACGCCTGTCAGGCTGGCGAATGTTCTTCCATCGCCGCCTTGTAGATCGAATGCTTCGGATGCGCAAACAAGCGCTCCATCATCGGCTCAAAGAAACTCAGCGGTAATGTCTCGTAAGCCGGATCAAACGCCGCCGCGTCATATTTGGCGCAGAACTCGATGGTTGGCTGATACTGCGGATGCCCGCTGAATTGTTCGCGCAAATGCCGATCCATACCCAGGTGATGGAAAAAGTAATACCCCTGGAATATCCCGTGCTTCTCCACCATCCACAGGTTTTCGGCGCTGACGAACGGTTTGAGAATCGCCGCGGCGATGTCCGGATGGTTGTAGGAACCGAGCGTGTCGCCGATGTCGTGAAGCAGCGCGCAGACCACGTATTCTTCATCCCGGCCATCGCGCCAGGCACGGCTGGCAGTCTGCAAGGAGTGGGTCAGCCGATCCACCGGGAAGCCGCCAAAATCACCCTCCAGCAATTTCAGGTGCGCCACAATCCGTGACGGCAACTGCCTGGCGTAGGCACTGAAGTCGGCGGCGATAATCGCCCAGTCTTCCTGCGTGCCATCCTGCATGTGGGTGAATCGTGCATTGGCGTTCATCAGCTATCCTCTTGTTCTAATCGAAAGGGATGTCTTGAGTGTAGGGCTTGGATCCAATGTCGCATTGACTGCGCAGGACGGTTTGATGGCCAGTGGAGCCTAGAACGGCACGCGACCCAGGATCATGTCGCGGTACATGACAAAGTCGCCGAGCAGGCTGTAAAGAGGATGCTGAAATGTGGCGGGACGGTTTTTCTCAAAAAAGAAATGCCCGACCCAGGCGAAGCTGTAACCCGCCAGCGGCAAGGCGAGCAACATCAACCAGGCGCCTTTGCCGATGGTCAGCGCCAGAATGAAGATGACCAGGCTGGTGCCGACAAAATGCAATCGTCGACAAGTGCTGTTGCTGTGTTCACTGAGGTAGTACGGGTAAAACTCAGCGAAGCTGTTGAAACGTTTGACGTTTTCCACGACTGCGATCTCTGTGCTTGTTGTTCTGATTGCAAGTTGTTCTGCGGGTAGCCTATTTGAGTCTAGAGTGATCATTGGCATCAGCCAGTGACAATGGGCGCCACTTTAGTATCCTTCGAAAACTTGCCGCGGTAGACGGCTCACTAATCAGTAAGAAAACGCCATGAGCGAACGAACGACTTCTGCAAGCTGGGCGATGGGGATTGTCAAAGCTCTGGAGATGGACGGCCTGGATTGCCGGGTTCTGTTCAAGCAGCTAGGGCTCGACTACGCGTCTCTGGATGATCCGGATGCGCGCTTCCCGCAAGATTCCATGACACGCCTGTGGCAGCGCGCGGTCGAGCTGTCCGGCAACCCGGCGATTGGCCTGAACATGGGCAAGGTGGTGCGACCGGCATCCTTCCATGTTGCCGGCTACGCGCTGATGTCCAGCCAGACTCTGGCCGAAGGCTTTCAGCGGCTGGTGCGTTATCAGCGAATCATTGCCGAAAGTGCCGACCTGAGTTTCCGATTGCTGGATGAAGGTTATGCGCTGATTCTGACGGTGCATGGCGATCACTTGCCGCCGACCCGACAGAGCGCCGAAGCGTCGCTGGCCTGTGCGTTGGCGCTGTGCGGCTGGTTGACCGGGCGCACGTTGCAACCGCGCAAGGTGCTGATCCAGGGCGATCAGCCTGTCGATCTCGAACCCTATAAACAAGCGTTCCATGCGCCGTTGGTGTTCAACGCGGCCTATGACGCCTTGATTTTCGAACGCGCCGACATGGAAGCGCCGCTGCCGACGGCCAACGAGGCGATGGCGCTGTTGCACGACCGCTTTGCCGGCGAATACCTGGCGCGGTTTTCCGAGAGCCGCGTGACCCACAAGGCGCGCCAGGTGCTGTGCCGTTTGCTGCCCCAGGGCGAACCCAAGCGCGATACGGTGGCGCAGACGCTGCACCTGTCGCAGCGCACCTTGCAGCGCCGTTTGCAGGAAGAAGGCACGAGTTTTCAAACCTTGCTCGACGACACGCGACGTGAACTGGCCGAGCAGTACCTGGCGCAGCCCACCATGACCCTGCTGGAAATTGCCTACCTGTTGGGGTTTGCCGATCCGAGCAATTTCTTCCGCGCCTTCAGGCGCTGGTTCGACGCCACGCCCGGCGAGTACCGGGCGCGGCTGATGGAAACGCCGGCGGTTGTCAGTGCCGCCAGAACGCAGGAATACACAGAACAAACACCGTAATGATCTCCAGTCGGCCCAGCAGCATGCCGAACGAGAGAATCCACTTGGCGGCGTCCGGCAGGGTGGCGAAGTTGCCCGCCGGGCCGATGGTCTCGCCCAATCCCGGGCCGACACCGGATACGGTGCTGGCAGCGCCGGTCAGGGCAGTCATCCAGTCGACGCCGAGCAGCGACAGCAGCAATGCAATCACGCAGATGGTGATGGCGAAGAAGAACGAGAAGGTCAGGATCGAACGCACGATCTCTTCGTCGAGACGGTGGCCGTTGTACTTCTGCTTGATCACCGCGCGCGGGTGAATCAATTGGTTAAGGTTGGCCTTGAGCAGGATGTAGGCAACCTGGAAACGGAAAATCTTGATCCCGCCCGCCGTCGAGCCCGAGCAACCGCCGACAAACCCCAGATAGAAGAACAGCATCAGCGAGAAGTTGCCCCAGAGGCTGTAGTCCCCCAGTGCAAATCCTGTCGTGGTGACGACTGAGGTCACATTCAGCGCCACATGCCGCAACGCATCCAGCCAATGCAGTTGGGTGGTCCACCAGTACCAGGTGCCGAGCACCAGCCAGGTCACCAGCAACATGCCGAGCAAGCCTTGAACCTGCTGATCCTTGATCAGTGCCCGACGGTTGCCGCGCAAGGTCGCTACGTACAGGGTGAACGGCAGGCTGCCGAGAATCATGATGACAATCGCCACCCAGTGCACCGCCGGTTGCGTCCACTTGGCCAGGGACTGGTCGGACGTTGAGAAACCTCCGGTGGAAATCGCCGACATCGCGTGGTTGATCGCGTCGAACGGGCTCATCCCGGCCCACCAGAACGCCAGGCTGCCGAGAATGGTGATGCCCACATAAGCCGCAACGATCAAACGCGCCACCATGTGCGAACGGGGCATGACCTTTTCGGAACGGTCCGACGACTCTGTCTGGAACAGCCGCATGCCACCGATGCGCAGCAGTGGCAGAATTGCCACCGCCATGCCGATAAAGCCGATGCCGCCGATCCAGTGCAGCAACGAGCGCCACATCAGGATGCCGGGGGACATGGTGTCCAGTCCCGTGAGCACCGTGGAGCCGGTGGCCGTGATGCCGGACATGCTTTCGAAGAACGAGTCGGTGTAGCTGATGCGCTGGGTCAGCAGGAATGGCAGCGCTGCGAAGATGCACACCACCACCCAGCTGCTGACAGTCAGCAAGTACATGTCTCGCGGGCGCAGATGAATGTGTTCGGGACGGCCGGGGATGACCAGGGCTAAACCCGCGAGGAAGGTAATCATGCTCGCCCAGAGGAACGACGGCAGATCGCTCGTGCGCTCGAAAATCACCAGGGTGGCCATGGGCACGACCATGGCGATGGCCAGCGTGATCAGGAAGATGCCGATGATGAATCCAATAATCCGTAAGGTCGGCAACGCCATGAAGTCCGCTCGGGCTGAGGAAGGGAAGGCCGCCATTCTACCTGCGGGGCAGGGCATGTAAACCGGCACTGCCACGGCAGTTGAAGCTAGAATAGCCGCACATATTTTTCTGGAGGTGGCCGATGCAGGCTCTCGACGCTTTGCTCAACCGTGTTTCCGTTCCACGACTGCTCGAACCGGCACCTACCGCAGCGCAGCGTGAAGTGCTGTTTTCTGCCGCGATGCGTGCGCCGGACCACGGCCATTTGCAGCCTTGGCGCTTCCTGACAGTCGAAGGTGCGGCGCGCGAGCAAATGGGCGAGTTGCTGGCCGAAGCGGCGAAGCTGCAAGACAGCGAGGTGTCCGAGGCGGCGCTGGACAAAGCGCGTAACGGTCCGTTGCGCGCACCGCTGGTGGTTGTGGTGATCGCGCGATTGCAGGACCACGTCAAATACCCGAAATCCGAACAACTGCTGGCGGCGGGGTGTGCGGCTCACGGAATTCTGCTGGCCGCTTACGCGCAAGGCATTGGCGCGGTTTGGCGCACAGGGGATCTAGCCTATTCGGTGCATGTGGCCAAGGGGTTGGGATTGGCGGAAGGGGAAGAGGTGATCGCTTTCCTGTACCTGGGGACGCCGCAGAAAGAACCGCGGGTGGCCGAGAAAGTGGACCTGGCCGAGTTCGTCAGCGCTTGGCCCGGTAGCAACTGAGCGCCCAATCCCTTGTGGGAGCGGGCTTGCCCGCGATGGCGGTGGCACGTTCAACGTATCAGTGCCTGACATTCCGCTATCGCGGGCAAGCCCGCTCCCACAGGGATTACGGTTGAACCATCGCTCCGGGCACCAGCGGTAATTCCAGGCTGGCGATGAACCCGCCTTGCGGATGATTGGCCAGTACCAGACTCCCGCCATGTCGCTCCGCCGCACGTCGCGCAATGGCCAGTCCCAAGCCATGCCCGGCCGCCGTCTGCCCCGGCGCCCGATAGAATGGCTCACCCAACTGAGTCAGATGCTCGGCATCGACACCGGGCCCATGGTCCCTGACGCTGACCACAATCCGCTCGCCCTGGCGCACCGCCTGCATTTCAATCGACTGCCCCAAGGGGTTGAAGCGCTGAGCGTTGCGCAGCAGGTTGTCGACGGCGCGCTCGATCATCGTCGGCCAGCCCTTGAGGTTCAGCTGCGGTTCGACGTCCAGGTGAACGGTCTGCTCCGGTGAACTCAATTGCGCATCCTTTTGCAGCGTACTGAGCAACGCATTCAGATCCACTTCTTCAGCGCTGGCGTTGTCGGCATCGACCCGCGCCAATACCAGGATTTCGCTGATCAAGGCTTCCAGTCGATCGCATTCACGGGTCAAGCGTGGCGCGAGTTTTTCCCGTTCTTCGGGTGTGGCCCGTTCAGCCAGTGCCAGGGCAATGCGCAGTCGCGCCAGCGGCGAACGCAGTTCATGGGACACATCACGCAGCAATTGTCGTTGGCTGCCGATCAGACTTTGCAGGCGCGCACCCATGCGGTTGAAGTCGTTGGCCAATACACCAAATTCGTCGCGCCGGTTGGCCAGTTTCACCAGGCTGTTCTGCTGATAGGTGGTTTGCCCCAGGTCATGCACCGCACCGCGCAAGCGGTTCAGCGGGCGAGTGATGGACAAGGTCACGAACAGGCTGAAGAGGGTCAGCACCACCAGCGCAATGCCCAGCGCACTCAACGGCCAGAGCAGGCTTTCGCGGTGCCAGGCGTCCAGTTCCGGGTGCGGAATGCGATAGATCAGCAGGTAGGTGTCGCCCGTCTTGGCACTGGTGTATTCGTCGGTCAGACGTCGCCACGGCAGGCGACGATCGTCGTTGTTCTGCCGTGCTTCGAAAGCCGCCGCACGCCGGGGAAAGGTGCCGCGCACCACCGGGTCGCCGCTCTCGTTGAGTACCTGAACGTCGATGTGATATTGGCGCTTGCGCTGTTCCAGAATGTCCTGGGCCGCTTCCTCGCCCTGGGCTTCGTAGGTTTGCGTCCACTGTTCGGCCAGGGTGTTGAGGCCCGGGTGGCGGCTGAGAATCCACGCGTCCTGGTTGAGCATGTGCCCCAACAGAATGGAAAGCCCTGCAACCAGAGCGATGGCCAGCCAGAAGCTGGCCAGGATACGCCAGAACAATGAGCGCACAGAAAATCCTCAAACAAACATTAACCAGTGTGGGAGCGAGCCGACCTGTAGGAGCGAGGCTTGCCCGCGAAAGCGATTTCATGATCAACAGCGGTGTTGAATGTTAAATCGATTTCGCGGGCAAGTCGGATCGCCGCACCGCTCGCTCCTACAATGGCAAAAAACCCGACGGGGTTAGCCGTCGGGTCCGGGGTCAGCGCATTATTGCGCTTTTTGCGCTTTTTGCGGTTGTTGCGCTTTCCACGCCTTGAACTCAGCCCATTCGGCGCGGCGCTCAGCCTGTTTCTTCTGGATCTCGTCGAATTTCTTCTGTTGATCCGGTTTCAGCAGGCCACGGACATCGGCTTCGGCTTTTTTGTGGTTGGCGGCCATTTCGTCCTTCATGGCTTTCTGGTCGGCCGGCGAGAGTTTCTCCAAGTACTTCTCGACCACTTGCTTACGCTCGTGCATCTGCTCGCCCATGATTTTGCGGATCTGTTCACGCTGTTCGCGGCTCAGGTCCAGCTGGCTGTACGGGCCTTTATCGTGCATGCCGTGCATCTGACCGCCGTGGCGCGGGCCGTCCATCGGGCCACCCATCGGGCCGGCACCTTCAGGCATGGCCATGGCAACGGTCGGCAGGGCGGCAGCGAACATCAGAGCGATAAGAGTCTTGCGCATGGTGAATCTCCTTGTCTCGTTCCCGGTACGTTCCGGATGAGTTCAGATTACGGAGATCAAGGTCAGCGGCGGTCAGCGGAGCGTAAAGCTTGGGTAAAGACGATTTCTCATCGACCTTACAAATCCATGCCCTGACGAAACACTATCGTTGTAGCAGCTGTTGAGCCCTGGCAAGGCTGCGTTCGGCGGCGAAGCCGTCGTAAAACCTGAGAACGCGGTTTACCTGAACAAACGCATCGTCTGATTACACGACTGCTTCGCAGCCGAACGCAGCCTCGCCGGGGCTCGACAGCTGCTACGAAGGTTTGCGTTGGGTTTCAGAGGCTGTAGTAGTAACCGCGGCTACGCAGGGCAACGATGCGCGGGCGGCCGTCGGGGTGCGGGCCGATTTTTTTGCGCAGGTTGCTGACGTGCATGTCCAGGCTGCGGTCGTACAGGGTCAGCTTGCGGCCGAGGGCGATTTGCGCCAGGTCCTGTTTGTCCAGGGGCTCGCCGGGTTGCTTGAGCAGGGCTTCCAGCAGACGGCTTTCGGAGACGGTGAGGGTGAATTCCTGTTCGTCGATGCTGACCACGCCACGCACCGGGCTGAAGCACAGGTCGCCCAATTCGAGCTGGCTGGACACCGCCGTCGGATGACTGCGGCGCAGTACGGCGCGCAGACGGGCTGTCAGTTCCCGTGGGTCGCACGGCTTGGCCAGGTAATCGTCGGCGCCGAGTTCCAGGCCGAGGATACGATCCAGTGGCTCGCCACGCGCAGACAGCATCAGCACCGGCAGGTCCGGGTGGTCGCTGCGCAATTGCTTGAGCAGTTCCAGACCGCTGCCGTCCGGCAGCATCACGTCCAGTACCACGGCGGCGGGGGAGGTTTCGGCCAGCGCACGGCGAGCACTCTGGCCGTCGTGACAGGCACGGACCTGAAAGCCTTCCTGGCTCAGCCAACTGCTCAGGAGCTCGCACAGCTCCTGGTCATCATCAATTAATAACAGCTCGCTCATTACTCACTCAATTTAGCCATTGCCGACGTTTTCTGGTGGCACCACTGGCGAAGATACCGCAGAGCAGGGCCAATAGCGCAACCCCACCACCGATTACGAACCATTGCTGCTGATCAGTCAGCAGACGTGGCAGCGGATTGCTGGCCTGGGCTTCCTTGAGTTGCAGCTTGAGGCGCTGGTTCTCTTGGCGCAACCGGCCCAGCTGAGCGCTTTCGCGTTCACTGTCGGTATTTTGCAGTTGTTTGCTCAGTTCTTCTCGTTGCTGCTCACTTGCCTTCAAGCGCTGCTGCAACTCAGTGATCTGGCTGCCGGCGCTCAGCGACAGCGGCGTCGAACTGTGGCCCTCGGCGCTTTCTTCACCGTGGGCAGGCGCCACCATCGACAACGTCACCAACATCAGACACAACGGACCTTTGCGCATCGCCACTCCTGATTCCAATACGAGTATTGGGCAGGTTGTCGGCCGGCAAACGAGAATAATGAGCGTTGAGCGCGCGATGAACCGGCAAGGTTCATCGCGCGGGCGCGATTTACGGCAGGACTTGCTTGAACGGCTTGACCGAAACGTTGGCGTAGACGCCGGCGGCGATGTACGGATCCGCATCGGCCCAGGCCTGGGCGGCGCTCAGGGAATCGAACTCGGCGACGATCAGGCTGCCGGTGAATCCCGCCGCGCCCGGATCATTGCTGTCGACTGCCGGGTGCGGGCCGGCCAATACGATACGACCTTCGCCCTTGAGCACTTGCAGGCGCTCAAGGTGGGCAGGCCGTGCGGCCAGGCGGGCTTCCAGGGAGTTGGCGACGTCTGTGGCAATGATGGCGTAAAGCATGTCAGTCCTCGGTTTTTGGCGTGGTGGTATCGGCGTCGTGCAGGTGGCGGGACAGGTAAATGCCCTGGGCGACCAGGAACAGCAACGTCATGCCCAGGCTGCCGAAGACTTTGAAGTCGACCCAGTAGCTCTGGAACGTGAACGCGACGAACAGGTTGGCAGCACCGCAAAACAGGAAAAAACCGATCCAGGCGATGTTCAGACGCGTCCAGACCAGGTCTGGCAGGGTCAGTGCGTGACCCATGATGCGCTTGATTAGCAGTTGGTCACCGATGAAGTGGCTGCCAATGAACGCCAGGGCGAACAGCCAGTTGACCACCGGCGCTTTCCACTTCAGGAAGGTTTCGCTGTGGAACGCCAGGGTCAGGCTACCGAAGACCAGGCAGGCGATGAGGGTCAGCCATTGGCTCTTTTCCAGCTTTCGCTGCTTGATGAACAGCGCACCGTAAACCACCAGGGAGCTGATGATCAGCATCGCGGTGGCGCTGTAAATACCGCCTACAGTCAGTTGATGACCACCGATGTCGACGACCCGTGGATCAATTTTGAAAACGATGAAAAACAGCAGGAGCGGGATGAAATCGATGAATTGTTTCACAGTGGCAGCCAGAAGCAGGATGTGGCGGCATAATAACAAACATATGGGCGCGCGATAGCGCCAGCTGATTTGAGGTAACACATCCCCGTGAATGTCGACTTGCACTGCCATAGCACCGCCTCCGATGGCGCTCTCGCGCCTGCTGTCCTGGTGGCGCGTGCGTTCGAGAAAGGCGTGCGAGTCCTGGCCTTGACCGATCACGACACCCTCGAGGGCCTCGATGAGGCCCGCAGTGCGGCCACCGCGCTGGGGATGCAACTGGTCAATGGCGTGGAACTGTCCTGCACTTGGGGCGGCGCGACCATTCATGTGCTCGGCTACGGATTTGATGTCAATGCCGAACCGTTGGTCGAGGCGATTGCCAAATTGCACGATGGCCGCTGGCTGCGGTCCGAAGAAATAAGCCGCAAGCTGGCGTTGAAAGGCATGCCCGGCGCGTTGGAAGGTGCCCGGGCAATCCAGCAGGAACTGGGCGACAGTGGCAATGCGCCGGCCCGTCCGCACTTCGCCGACTGGATGGTGCGTGAAGGTTTCGTCAAGGATCGCGCTGAAGCGTTCCGTAAATGGCTGGGTGCCGGCAAGCTGGGCGACGTCAAGCAGCACTGGCCGACCTTGGAAGACACGGTCGAAACCCTGCGAGCCGCGAAAGCCTGGGTCAGCCTGGCGCATCCGTGGCACTACGATTTCACTCGCAGCAAGCGTCGCCGCCTGATTTCTGACTATATTCAAGCCGGGGGCCACGCCATTGAAGTGGTCAATGGCCATCAGCCCGCCGAGCAAGTGGGCAGCCTGGCGATTCTTGCCCGCGAGTTCGGTCTGCTGGTCAGCGCCGGCAGTGATTTTCATGGCCCTGGAGGCTGGTCCGAGATCGGCGAGTACCGCCCACTCCCGGAGGATCTGCCACCACTGTGGTGTCGATTCAAACATGACCCAATTATTGCCGCCGTCTGAACAGGTAGAGAATGTGAGTCAATTTTTCCAGATTCATCCGGAAAACCCGCAAGCGCGCCTGATCAAACAGGCTGTCGAGATCATCCGCAACGGCGGGGTGGTGATTTATCCCACAGACTCGTCCTACGCCATTGGTTGCCAGATCGGCGACAAGAACGCCGTGGACCGCGTGCGCCGTCTGCGCGGGCTGGACGACAAGCACAACTTCGCGCTGATTTGCAGCGACCTGTCGCAACTTGGGGTGTTCGCCAAGATCGACACCGGCACCTTCCGCTTGCTCAAAGCGCACCTGCCCGGGCCTTACACCTTCATTCTCAACGCCACCCGTGAAGTCCCGCGGCTGTTGTTGCACCCGAAAAAACGCACCATCGGCCTGCGGGTACCGAGCCATCCGATTGCCCTGGCGTTGCTGGAAGAACTCGGCGAGCCCTTGATGAGCGTGACCCTGATCATGCCCGGCGACACCGACCCGATGAGCGATCCTTACGAAATGCGCCAATTGCTTGAGCATCAGGTCGACCTGATCATCGATGGCGGTTTTGGCGGGATCAAGGCGTCCACCGTGATCAACCTCGCCGACGGCGAACCGGAAGTGATCCGCGTCGGTTGCGGCGACCCTACGCCGTTCATGGCCGAGGCGTAGATGTCTGCAGTAGAGCCCGTTGTCGACAGTCAGGCCGGTGCCCAGCAAGAACTGCCCTTCGCCATGGTCTATGGCCAGGCGGTCATGGAAATGCCGCTGGACCTGTACATTCCGCCGGATGCGCTCGAGGTGTTTCTCGAAGCCTTTGAAGGCCCCCTCGACCTGCTGCTGTACCTGATCCGCAAACAGAACATCAACATCCTCGACATCCCGGTGGCGGAAATCACGCGCCAGTACATGGGCTATGTCGAGCTGATGCAGTCGGTGCGCCTGGAACTGGCCGCCGAGTACCTGGTGATGGCCGCGATGCTGGCGGAGATCAAGTCGCGGATGCTGTTGCCCCGCGCCGAAACCATCGAAGACGAAGAAGATGACCCGCGCGCCGAACTGATCCGTCGCTTGCAGGAATACGAACGCTTCAAGGCGGCGGCCGAAGGCATTGATGGCCTGACTCGCGTCGGGCGTGACGTGGTGGTGCCCAAGCTGGATGCCCCGGAAGCCCGGGCACGCAAGCTGTTGCCGGATGTGCGTTTGTCAGAGCTGCTGCTGTCCATGGCCGAGGTCCTGCGCCGTGGCGACATGTTCGAAAGTCACCAGGTCAGCCGCGAGGCGTTGTCCACCCGCGAACGCATGAGCGATGTGCTGGACCGGCTCAAGGGCGGCGGTTTCGTGCCCTTCGTCGAGCTGTTCACCGCTGAAGAAGGACGTCTGGGGGTGGTGGTGACCTTTATGGCGATCCTCGAACTGGTCAAGGAATCTTTGGTCGAGCTGGTGCAGAATGAGCCGTTCGCGGCGATCCACGTGCGAGCCCGAGCCGAATAACGAGTTGAATCATGAACCTGACTGAACCCCGCGAGCTGGCGCCATTGCTTGAAGCCTTTCTGTTGGCCTCGGGAAAACCGCAATCGCTTGAACGCCTGTTCGAACTCTTCGAAGAGGGCGAGCGCCCTGAGCCGCCAGTCTTCAAGAAAGCCCTGACAATTCTGGCCAAGTCCTGCGACGGCCGCGCCTTCGAGCTGAAGGAAGTGGCCTCCGGGTATCGCCTGCAGATCCGCGAAAAGTTCTCGCCGTGGGTAGGGCGTTTGTGGGAAGAACGCCCGCAGCGTTATTCCCGCGCCATGCTCGAAACCATCGCCTTGATTGCCTATCGCCAGCCGATCACCCGGGGCGAGATCGAAGACGTGC
The DNA here is from genome assembly GCF_900095275.1 of Pseudomonas sp. UMAB-40. Taxonomy (NCBI): domain Bacteria; kingdom Pseudomonadati; phylum Pseudomonadota; class Gammaproteobacteria; order Pseudomonadales; family Pseudomonadaceae; genus Pseudomonas; species Pseudomonas sp. UMAB-40. Next base: position 15,217 of record NZ_LT607557.1, on the reverse strand, counting down.
GGGGCGTGGCGGTCAACAGTCACATCGTCAAAACTCTGCTGGAGCGCGAGTGGATCCGTATCGTCGGGTACCGCGACGTGCCTGGCAAACCGGCGATGTTCGCCACCACCAAGGCGTTTCTCGACCACTTCAACCTGAAAAATCTCGACGATTTGCCACCACTGGCTGAGTTGCGTGAGCTGGAGCCTGATCCGGTACTCGATTTCGACGATGCGCCGGTGCCGGCAGGCTTGCAGGAATTGGCCGATGCCAGCGCCGAACCGGAAGAGCCCAAGGAGGAGACCAGTTTCCATACGCTGTTGCTGGAACTGGACACCATGGAGGAGGGGATCAAGACCGACTTCGATGACATCCTGCGCGACAGCGCGGTGACGGATTCCGAAGAGGTGCTGGATCAGCCTGAGCCTGAGATCGAAGTTGAACTTCAGGTCGAGCCTGAAGCCACAGTCGAAGAAGAGCAGGAAGAAGAGCAGGAAGAAGAGCTTGAAGACGACGTGCTGGGTGTTGCCGAAGCCCGCGAAAAGCTCCTGGCTGCCGTCGCCGCTCTCGAACAACCAAAACCCGAGCCCGAGTTGAGCGACGAAGAAGCCGAAGCCCGCGCCCTGGCCGAAGCCATCGAAGCCGAACGCCGCGAATTCGACGACTGACCCCAACCCTGAGAACAAATGAGATCCCTGTGGGAGCGGGCTTGCCCGCGATGAGGATGTGTCAGTCGACATCATTGTTGTCTGATCCACCGCAATCGCGGGCAAGCCCGCTCCCACAGGGGAATGTGTGGTCTGGAGTGATTGATGAGTTCTACCAAAGACCCCTGCATCAGCCTCTGCAAATTCACCGACGACATCTGCCTCGGTTGCGGTCGCAGCAAGCGCGAGATCAAGGCCTGGAAGAAACTCGACAAGACCGACAAGCGCACTGTTCTTGCTGAAGCCTCGCTGCGCTTGATCAAACTTGGCGCCACCGGTCGGCGGAAAGGCAAGTAAGTCTCCATTCATCAGCTAGTCTCTGATGCGCGAACGCTTCCATGAGCGTATGATTCGCGACCCTTTGGCGATCCCTTTGCCAAAGTACCCAGTTTTACATCGCTTCAGGACGCTCAATTCAGGGCCGCCTGAACAGACCACACCGGGAGGTGCCCAGATGAGTATCAACGACCAGAAAGACGACCAGGAAATCGGCCCAGCAGGCGAAAAACTGCAGAAAGTCCTCGCCCGTATCGGCGTCGGCTCGCGCCGTGACGTAGAAGCCTGGATCAGCCACGGCCGCATCAAGGTCAATGGCAAAGACGCCACCCTTGGGCAGCGCGTCGACATGCACGACGCCATCACCATTGATGGCAAGGTGATCAAGCGCGAAGAAGCCGCCGAGTCGGTACGCCGCGTGATCATGTACAACAAGCCCGACGGTGAGATCTGCACCCGCCTTGATCCGGAAGGCCGTCCGACCGTTTTCGACAAGATGCCGCGCCCGAAAGAAGGTCGCTGGATCAACATCGGTCGTCTGGACATCAACACCACCGGTCTGCTGATGTTCACCACCGACGGTGAGCTGGCCAACCGACTGATGCACCCGTCCTACGAAATGGACCGTGAATACGCGGTACGTGTCCGTGGCGAAGTCGATGACGAGATGATCGAGCGTCTGAAAGCAGGCGTCGTCCTCGAAGACGGCCCGGCCAAGTTCACCGACATCAAGCAAGCGCCAGGTGGCGAAGGTTTCAACCACTGGTACCACTGCGTGGTGATGGAAGGTCGCAACCGCGAAGTTCGTCGTCTGTGGGAATCCCAGGGCCTGGTGGTCAGCCGTCTGAAGCGCGTGCGTTTCGGTCCGGTGTTCCTCAACTCCGACCTGCCGATGGGCCGCTGGCGCGAAATGAGCCAGTACGAAGTCGACATTCTGAGTGCTGAAGTCGGCCTGACCCCGGTGGCCATGCCGCAGATGAACGCCAAGAGCAAAGACAAGCTCGACCGCATGCAGCGTAAATCGTCGCGTCCAATGGGCAAGACCGAGCGCGTGCGTTCGTTGCGTCCAGCCATCGGTAACCAGACCGCTGCTACGCCACGTGATACTCGTGAACCGCATATCGAAGGCGAGCGTCCAGCGCGCAAACCAGCAGCACCGCGTGCTGACGGCGAGCGCGGTCCACGCACGCCGCGTCCGGCCAACGGTCGCACTGAACGTGGCGAAGGCCGTGGTGCGCCAAGCGGTGGTCGCAGTGATCGCGGTGCTCCAGCCGGTCGTGGCGAGTCTCGTGGTGAGTCGGGTCGCGGTACGCCAGTGGCAGACCGTCCTTCCGACACCAAGCGTCCGGCCAAGGCGCCGGCGAAGAAGCGCCCAGGCATAGTTCTGGTCGACAAGGATGCGCCATCGGGCAAACGCCGTGGTGCGCCGGCCGGTTCGGGCCAGCGTCCGGGCTTTGGTCGTCGCAAGCCTGAGTAATCGGTAAGCGCCGCATAAAAAACGCAAACCCTCGGTTCTTTGCCGAACAATCGGTTATATAAGAACTACCAATAGCCCTCGCTCAGAGGGCTATTTTGTATTCAACATTTGTTGTATTTGACAGCTCTAGATCTACTACCTATACCGAACGGACGATTAGGCGAGGATTGCTTGATGCCCGTAGTGAATGCATACGCAAAGGTCGTAGTCGATGATTCAAGGTTTCGGAGTGAAATCCCAGTCCTCTTGACCGAGATAGGGGGTGTCCTGCCCCAGCTGAACTATCTGCAGAACAAGCAAACCGAGCGCAGGCTTGCCAGGCAACACAATGTCGTCATCTCCTTGCGCCCCCGATATGCTTTTTTAGGAAAAACCGGAGAGGCGACATCCTGACACCGGGGGTAACCTAGGATCCATTCAGTGATGTGGTCATCCCTACAAACTAACTCGCGTGCGCCCTCGAGTGCCGGATTGGTGCGACTACGCGACGTGTGACCTTCCTGATTGGGAACGCTCTGTAGGTGTCTGGATGCCGTATGACGAAACGAGTGTGCTGAATGCCTTACCGATACCCAGCTCATCACTACTCAAGAACCTTTGACTAATGAGTCTTTTGATGTAACGAATTATTTCAGCGAGGTTTACCTATAGACTAGCCCCTTATACGATGCAAACCGCATTTACTACTCTCCATTAGGTCTGAGTCAACGATGATTAGACACTGACTGTTAACGGTGTAACAAAACGATGATTTCTGGCCACGCAAAGTTTGCGCGTGAAAAAATAAACAGCAGCTGGATACAGGCGCGATTATTTTTAGCATCTATTTCCAAGCTATTATTGAGTGTGTGAACAATGGGTGGCACTGATTTTCTGGCTGAAAAAACTAAAGTTTTCAGTATTGTTGTAGTTAACTACAAAACACCCGAAATAACCAAAATATGCTTGGACCTATTGCATCAGCATGTGGGCAACAGCGGCGTCCCGATATGGGTGGTTGACAACTATTCCGCCGATGAAAGCACAGAGTATTTGCGTACACTTGACTGGATCAACCTGATCGAGCGAACCACTCCCGAACCAGAACAGGGCCATATCGCGCATGGTAAAGCACTCGACATGGCGTTGGAACGTATTGATACCGACTACGTATTTCTGCTGCACACCGATACGTTTATTTTTGATAAAAATGTGTTTTCGATGATGCTGAACAAATGCATGAAGAACCCGAAGGTCATAGCCGTTGGTTGTGTAGAACAATTAAACCGCGGTATCACTAGAACCCTCTGGCGCTTTAGTTCACGACTATTCAAACACCACTTCAGACGTACGAAACTTTCCCTTGGGCTACGCTCCAGAGAGCCAAAGCCGTACAGGGAAGTTTACCTGAAGAGCTTCTGTACGTTATGGAACTGCAAATTGATCAAACAGCACGACATGCATTTTTTGATGGATGATCGTGTGCCTGGCTATACCCTCCAAGACCGCATGACCGAGCTTGGTTATGTTGTTGAACTTTTGTCGCCGCGTAAGATATTCAGTTATCTCGATCACATTCAGTCCGGCACTGTAGCTGCCGCTGGAGGCTATGAAACGACTCATAGACGCACCAAGATGTACAACAACGTCCTGGAGCGTCTGAGCAAGGACGATAGCAAAGGTCAAACGTCGCAGGCACGCAACAAGTAGTGTAGGCAACACTATCAAAAGTCATCCATAGGTCTTTATGTTCAGGTTATTGGAGCGGTAATGACACCCATCACTAAAACACTACCCATCACCCTCTCCCCGGAGCTTGATTTCGACCAGAACGCCGCCAGCACTTTTGGTCACTCACTAGCCAGTTGCTATGTCCAGGCCACGCCATTTCCACACATCGTCATCGATGATTTTTTACCGGAAGACCTGATTGCGAGTATCTGCGCGCACTTCCCAGTCGAGCCAACCAACAACGAAATGCTCTACGAGCGTGGCTATAAAGGTCAGCACAAACGGCAAATCAGTCCCAACGAATGCGATCCCTATCTGAAGACGGTGTTCAATGCCTTTAACTCGGCACCCATGTTGCAGTTTCTTGAAAAGCTGACGGGCATCGAAGGTTTGATACCCGACCCATACTTTACCGGTGGCGGGCTGCATGAAACAAAAAAGGGTGGTTTCCTGGGGGTGCACTCGGACTTCAGACTCAACAAAAAGCTTAATATTGAACGCAGACTGAATGCCATTATTTATCTTAACGAAGACTGGCAGGAGGAATACGGCGGCAACCTGGAACTTTGGGATGTCGACATGAAGACTTGTCTTAAAAAAGTCCTGCCGATTTATAACCGCTGCGTCATTTTCAACACAGACAAAGACAGCAACCATGGGCACCCAGAGCCTTTAACGACTCCGCAGCACATCACGCGCAGGTCTATAGCGCTTTATTACTACACCGCAGCAACCGTGGCGGCCGATCCCGCACAAAGAAACAAAACCCATTACAAGCCAAGGCCCAAAGATCGTTTAAGCCTCAAGTACTATATGAGCAAGCTGATCAAGAAGAAAAACTAAACAATATTGCCAGGAAGGGGGGGGGCCGACCCCTTCGCGGGCAAGCCCGCTCCCACAGGTACGGCGGCGTCCCTGTGGGGGCGGACTCGCTCATGAAGATATCAGTCGCATCTGCAGGAAAATGGTTGCTAAAACACAAACCGCCCATCAAACACCGGCTCATCATCCAGTGCCAATACGCCACTGGAGAAGATCAGGTCCAGATGATGGCTGCCCTTGGCCCCTCCACCCAACCCCAGATGCAGCCCGCAATGGCGCTCCTCGAACCCGGCATTTCGGGCATACAGCGCCTTCACGCCTTCATTGGTGCCGATCCCCAACTCCTCAATGCGCCGGTTCGACGGATTAGCCTCCAGGTACTTGTTGAAATCATGTTCCAGCCCCGGCACATCCGTGGCGATCTTGTGGATGGTCGAGTTCTCGATCCATAACTCCAGCGGCGAATCCAGCACCCCGTACTTGCGGGCAAACGGAATAGTGCTGAGGAACGTCCCCATGAACTTCACCCGGCCGTTGATTGCTTCACTGTGCGTGGCAATTTCACCGGGGGCCAAATCAAAGTTGCCGATGCCGTTGATATCCGTCCACTTCTTGATGCTATGCATCGGTGTTTCAAACCATGAGCCGTGATCATCTTTGAAACTTAACGTGGTGGCATGGGACATGCGCTGGATCAAGTGGCTGTTCAACCCCGCTATGCGCTGTGGAGTGACGCTGAAAGTGTTGTAGAAGTAATCGCCGTAATCCTTGAACAGCAGCGACTTCTTCCAGTTCTCGGCCATCACACCTTGCAGCGCACGGACAAACTCCGGGCCGTCGGGGCGAGGATTAGGCAGGGTGGAAGAGTCGTAGAAGAAAATGTACAGATCGCTGTCGGCAATCGCCTGGGCCAGCTTATCTGTCGGCTCAATGTCCAGGCGCAAGGCGTTGAAACGGAAGGGCTGGCTGTCACCGGCCTGTTCGGCGATGGCGCCGGTCAGTGCCTCGTAATCAGCGGTGTGGCCGAGCAAGACCTTTGCCGGGTTGATGCCGGCAACGGCAGGGTGGTGTTCGAGGTAGTAAAGGAAATGCGAAATGGCGCGTTGCTTATCCATGTAGTCCTCCCTGACAAACCGAGAAAAAGTGGCAGGCACAACCGGCCGGATCGTGCCTGCCGGGGTGCCTTACAGAGGCCACATCGCCGTGCCGAACGGAACAACCGCGTCGGCTTGCATCATTTCAACGGCGGCTTCATGGGTTGGTGCTTCAAACCAATCGTCCAGTTGCAGTTCAGTTTCCAAGTCTTTTTCAAGTGCTTGCATTGTGAATCTCCTAGATGACTTTTCGGTAAGTGCAGCGGCGCGTTTTCGGTCATTGAATAACGTGCCAACTTGCCGGTCGATGCGTCTCGGCAAGTCGCTGAAAACCTAGTCCAGAGCTTTTTAAATTGCAATAAAATAATCAAATTAGATTTATTTGCACTTTTTATTCTGTTTTTTGGGAGCGTATTTATCGATTAAAAACAAAAAACTAACTCGACCTTTTCCTTAGGAAGCTTCCTAACGTCAATTTGCAGTCGTCCTACAGATTGATCTGATTTGGAAAGTGTGCGTTACGGCTTGTAAAGAAAAGCTGACGGATTTTCGCTTCTCAGCCCTTGAATTGACGTCCACGGAAAGGGTGTAAGGAAATCCTTCCGCAAACACCTCGCTCTACCACCCTGCAAGGCTCTGGCCCGCTTGTTTCAGCGGCGCTGGAAGGGTGAGATGCGCTTCATGCCTGTCGTGCAGGTGCATAACAAGAAGGAGGCGCAATGAACGCCGTGACTCATCTCCACTTCTCCCCCGAGGGCGATTTGTTTGTCGTCCCCGTCGAAGACCCGCAAAGGTCTGACCCAGTTTTTGCAGCCGCCCGAGACCCTCGGGGCGGACACAGGCAATCCCGGCAAACGATGCGCTGATCCAGCGGTGTCTGGCAGCAGGGGGTTACAGGTGTACAATGCGCCGCGTTTTAACTGTGACCTCCTGCGCACCTGCGCAAACCTCAAGGCTATCCGCCTTGTTCACTCCGCCGCGCCACAAGCGTGTCGGGTTCGATTTCGTCACAGATAAAAACAAACAGGTGACGCATGACCGTTGTAAAAACGCTGAACTCCTTTTGCCTTCGCTGGGGTTTGATCGGCGCTGCTTGAAATCGCAACCGAGCAGCAACGTCTAACGAACATCATCAAACCTTGCGTGAGACCCTTTTCATGAGTGGACAAAACTCGCATTCAGGCGAGCTGAAACGCGGCCTGAAAAATCGCCATATTCAACTGATCGCCCTCGGTGGCGCGATCGGTACCGGGCTGTTCCTGGGCTCGGCCGGCGTACTGAAATCTGCCGGCCCGTCGATGATCCTCGGCTACGCCATCTGCGGCTTCATTGCGTTCATGATCATGCGCCAGCTCGGCGAAATGATTGTCGAAGAACCGGTGGCCGGTTCCTTCAGCCACTTCGCCCACAAATACTGGGGCGGGTTCGCCGGCTTCCTGTCGGGCTGGAACTGCTGGATCCTGTACATCCTGGTGGGCATGTCGGAGCTGACTGCGGTCGGCAAATACATCCACTACTGGGCGCCACACATTCCGACCTGGGTCTCGGCCGCCGGCTTCTTCGTCCTGATCAACCTGATCAACCTGGCCAACGTCAAAGTCTTTGGCGAGGCCGAGTTCTGGTTCGCAATCATCAAGGTCGTGGCGATTGTCGGCATGATCGCGCTCGGCAGCTACCTGCTGGTCAGCGGCCATGGCGGCCCGCAAGCCTCGGTGACCAACCTGTGGGCCCACGGTGGTTTCTTCCCGAACGGCGTCAGCGGCCTGGTGATGGCCATGGCAATCATCATGTTCTCCTTCGGCGGCCTGGAAATGCTCGGTTTCACCGCAGCAGAAGCCGACAAGCCGAGAACCGTGATCCCGAAAGCGATCAACCAGGTGATCTACCGGATCCTGATTTTCTACATCGGTGCGCTGGTCATTCTGCTGTCGCTGACGCCGTGGGACAGCCTGTTGGCGACCCTGAACGCGTCGGGTGATTCCTACAGCGGCAGCCCGTTCGTGCAAGTGTTCTCGATGCTTGGCAGCGACACCGCCGCGCACATCCTCAACTTTGTGGTCCTGACGGCGGCGCTGTCGGTGTACAACAGCGGCACTTACTGCAACAGCCGCATGCTGCTGGGTATGGCCGAGCAGGGCGATGCGCCGAAAGCCTTGGCGAAAATCGACAAGCGCGGCGTGCCGGTGCGTTCGATCCTCGCTTCGGCGGCGGTGACGTTGATTGCGGTGTTGCTGAACTACCTGATACCGCAAAACGCGCTGGAACTGCTGATGTCGCTGGTGGTTGCCACCCTCGTGATCAACTGGGCGATGATCAGCTTCTCGCACTTCAAGTTCCGCCAGCACATGAACAAGACCCACCAAACGCCGTTGTTCAAGGCCCTGTGGTACCCGTATGGGAACTACGTCTGCCTGGCGTTCGTGGTGTTCATTCTCGGCGTGATGCTGTTGATCCCGGGCATCCAGATCTCCGTGTATGCGATTCCGGTTTGGGTCGCGTTCATGTGGGTGTGCTACGGCATCAAGAACAAACGCAGCGCTCAGCATGCGTTGCACGCGGCAAACGCGAAGTAAGCGCAGCACGCAGAAACAACAAACCCGGCCAATGTGCCGGGTTTTTTGTTTTGAGGACTGACACAAATCCCTGTGGGAGCGTGGCTTGCCCGCGATTCAGGCACCGCGGTTCATCAGGCATACCGGGTCATCGTTCTTCGCGGGCAAGCCACGCTCCCACAGGGGCAGCATTCCTTCAGTCTATTCGCGGTATCCTGCGCGTTCTGAATACGGACGGTTTTCCATGCTGGTGATTTCCAATCACTTATTCTGGTTTTATGGAATGACTGTTAAGTCCTTTTAGATTGCGGGTTACAGGTAATCTTTGATGTTCGACCTTCCAGGTTGAAGGTTGGTTTTTTCCCGTTTCTATCCCGTATCTGTTCTATACCCCTGATCATAGGCAGCACAATAACCAGTTGCGACCGGCAGAGAACGGCCAAAAGCAGTGAGTCGGATGAATCTAAAAAACGCGGGGCGATTCACAATGGTAGATTGTGAATTCATCCAGGAGGTGTTTCGGTGCTCGTCGCCGATCTAAACTGGAGCCCCATGTCAGCGAGCGATTTTTACCATCTATTAAGTACGAATCGAATATGAAATTGACCCCCCTGCAGATCAACGCGCTCCTTGAACACATAGGTTTTACCGTCGTCAGCGATAATGTAAAAAAACACATCTGGCGCTATAAAGGAGGTGAGCCACTTTTTGTGAACATGGAGAACAACACTGGAAAATCTGCCCTAGTAATTGACCCAGGCTGGATGGAGCGAGTCTCGGAACTCCATGAAGTTCAAGGTGTGATTCCCGGAGCCAGGCACGTTTACCATAGCAACATGAACGTTTTTCCAAAGCGTTTGAACAAAGGGGGCAAGCCGACTCACTACGGTTTACCTTTAACGCTAAATGATGAAAGGTCGCTGCTTGGCCTTTTGGGCGTTCTGTACCCAGGGCTTGATACTAAGCGGACTGATCCTGTGACTTCAGTATCAGCGAGTGAAACGCCTCTGCATGAAAGTCGATCCATCAACCATTCTGAGTTACTGGGCTGGTTTGCACGGCACACAGGGCGGGAGCTCACTTGGGAGCAGCTCCAGCAAGCTCCCAGTACCGTCACGATTTCGGCCAAGGGTATTTACAAACCAAAGGAGCTTATGTACGCGCTGTCGATTCGACAGACGTTGGACAGTCCCTACAGTGATCAACAGCTCGATTATCAAGATAACGGAAGCTGGCATTACTCCTATGCTCAAGAGGAGAACCCGCGCGGCAACTCGGCTGACCTTTTCACCAATCAAGGCCTGAAGAAATGCATGGACGATGGAGTGCCGGTTGCGGTTCTGGTGCAACTTTCTAAAAAGCCTGACGTGACAAGATATCGGATGCTAGGCCTGGCCAAGGTTATCTCGTGGAAGGACGGAGTTTTTACCCTTGAGAGCACCACGCTGGCAGAAAATGACACCACTGCAAACCCCGCTGCCGACGATTCGACAGCATACTCGCCGAATGGAGTCGAAGATAACCGTAAGCGCACGCTCAGGGAGATCGCTCAGCGTCTAGGGCAGGGAGCATTTCGAAGTGGCTTGCTGACCGCCTACGAGGGACGCTGCGCCATCACAAATTACGCAGTTGAGGAGGTGCTGGAAGCTGCGCATATCACCCCGTATTTGGGGCAAGAAACGAATCACATAAGCAACGGCCTTCTACTACGCAGTGATCTACATACGCTGTGGGACAGGGGCCTGATCTATCTTTGTGATGATCTCAAATTACATCTCAAACCGTCTCTGGCACCCTCTGAATATGCTCCTCTCGCAGGTAAAAAAATCAGGGCTACAACGGGTGGCGCTCCAGGGCTATCTATGGATGCGATCCGGGCACATAGAGAGTGGTGTTTCAAGACTGATTGTGGCGAGTAGTTGATCCGATATGACGTTCGGTGACGATGGTTTAGTCGCTGTGATTGCTCGAGTAGGCATAGTGCTGTGTTAGATTCTTGCGATACCAAATTTCGGCGGAATCGACATGAGCGAAGTGGCTAATCAAACAGACAGACTTCGTCTGCTCGAACAGAAAGTAGATGAGTTCTCGGCGGCCAGAGACTGGGAGAAATTTCACACCCCGAAAAATCTGTCCATGGCGCTGACGGTTGAGGCCGCTGAGCTGATGGAGATTTTTCAGTGGCTTGAACCTCAGGAGCACTTCGAGAAGCTTTCCTCAAAAAAACAGATGGCGGTGGAGCATGAGGTGGCTGATATCTTCATTTACCTTATGCGATTTTGCTCGGTAACCGGGATCGATCTGATCAGCGCTGCAGAGGAAAAACTTAAGCACAATGCCGAGAAGTACCCAGCCGAACTGGTCAAAGGACAGTCCAAGAAATACACGGAGTATGAATGACAAAATTGTTCGTTTTTACGGCGGGAGTTCCTGCTGCTCGTAAACACATAAGTGACTCTATTTCGGCCCCCGTAAAGCTATCGAAGCTTGATGATGCACTTGAGCCGCATGAGGCAAGCTATGTGCGATCGCTCCTGCCAAGTGACGAGGGTTTCTTTGCCTGGGGGGCCGTTCCAGGGGAGAAAAACATCCCTACATGGGAAGCCATGGGCGAAGGGGATATCGTTCTCACAGCGTACGACAACCACTACCGATACGTTTCCTCGGTATTGCTCAAGCTACATAACCGAGAGCTGGCAAAGAGTATCTGGGACGTCGACGCTGACGGGAATACTTGGGAGTACATGTACATCCTGAGCGAGCCTAAACCCATCAAGGTGCACGTGACAGCGGAACCTGCGATTGGTTATCTCTACAACGGCTACCGCGGTTTCACTCAGATCAAAAATCGAATCGACAGGATTAATGACGACTTTGGCGATCTGAATAGCTTCATCACCGCAGCTTTCGGGGTAGATATGCCGAAGCTGGTCATTCCTATTGAATTGCTAGCCGCCGAGCAAGAAGCTGAGTCGACAGGCTCATTTGACCCTGACAGCGTGCTCGATGAGCGTAAGAAAGTCTTTGCTGCGATTGTGCGGCGAAGGGGGCAACCAAAATTCAGAAAAGAAGTTATGGAGGCTTATGAGGGCAAGTGCGCGGTGACTGGTTGCTCTGTTGAAGCAGTGCTAGAGGCGGCCCACATCAAGTCATATGCAGGAGACAACACAAACCATGTTACGAACGGAGTTCTACTGAGGGCAGACATCCATACACTCTACGATTTGGGCAAGCTGAAGATCGATGAGAAAGGTGTAGTGCACCTCGACAGCGACCTTAAGGGCTCGATTTATGGGGTCCATAGCGGTCAAAAAATCAGCCTGCCGAAAGGCGTAAAAAAGGCACCGAATATCAAAGCACTCAAGAACAAATTCAGCGGCAGTATTGAGCCAATGTTAGCTATTTTGTAGTTGCTTGCAGCTCGTTCTTCAATGATTTTATGAGTGAGCATGCGTCTGCTGCTGTTGCGCGAGCTAGAAAGCTCAGATCACCCGCAGGGCTTTTTCGTTTCTAACTGACATAGAGCGAGCAAAGTGGAGTTCTAGTTGACGGAGAAGTCTTCCGGGCGAAGCTATTAGCCTACCTGACATTCGTAATCTGGCGCCCAGGAGGTGCTTGGTTCAACAGCGTCTAGCTGTGGCTGGGTGATCACCACAGTGGAGTGATGTATATACCAGTCGGGTGGCGGCAGCGTTGTCTCAGACGTCTCCTTTTGGCCGGTCTCTGCCTATGATGACAGGCAGGAGTCGGCCAAAGGCAGACGCCCGGGGGTAGGTACCGACATTGGCGGACGTTTGGATCAGGTCGTTACCGGCCAAAAGTAATGATGCAAATGTGTCTGCGAAACTGAGCCAATTCACACATGGGACGAAAGATCGCCGTATCTGGAAGGCTATCGTACTCAAAAGCCCAGGCCGGAAGGTTCAGTTCCACCTTCTCTAGCAGGTTTTTCGTCAGGTTCTATTTTCGGGATCGCCCCCAAGTCAGCCCACTTTGCGAGTTCGTGGAGAGAACTGAATGCATAGCTCTCCAGTGGACCTGTCATTGATATCCCAAACAAAACAATTGGAAATTTTTGGCTGGTATTTTCCCCGCCTCGTAATCCTAGTAACCATTGTAAGTATAGTGAGAATTCGGCAGCATGCAGCCCTGCTTTTTTTTGCGCAACTTTACTGGCAAGCTCTTCGCCTAGGAATATTTGGGCTTTATCATCTACTCTTTTAACTGTTTCGGACTTTAGCGCTATACAGGCAGGAAGCACATCTGGACGACATACCAAATCCTGGTATATACCTCCATGTGTTTTTAATCCCGCGTCGCGAATTTTTTTTCCCCACATGACATAATGACACTGCCGATGGTAGTGCTCCGCGTCTTTATGCTGTCTTAAACTTGTGCACAATCGACATGCTGATAGTTTTGTATTTTCCGCCTTAACGTTCCGGCGCCCGGATTTAAACTCAATGAGTAAAAACCAATCATTAGCGGCAAACATCTCATCAGCATTAAAGTGTCGATCTGCGCCGCACAGTGGAATACTCAAATCATAGAGATTCTGCTTACCGCAGGACTTTACTAACTGGCGGTGGAATAGCTTAGCGACACTATTTTCTCTTCCTGACACACACGACTCCATCGTTGCGATTCACTGATCAGAGATCATAGTAGCCAGATGATATCTCGACGTCTATCGGCAGGTCCAATTCACGTCTCCTTACCGGCGACCACTAGAAGCCAGTTCTTCAGCGGAAAAATGGTTGTAATTCGCGGCCAGTGGCGATCACTTGGTTGTACGTCAACGGGCCTCAAAGAAATCAAGGCACAAATTAAGCGTGTGCATTCGGCAAATGCATAAAGTAACTTGACGCCAGACCTCATGGTTGCACTATGTTCAGCGCGCCGCCTTCATCTCCCACAAGCGGCAGAGTGCGGAGGATACAGACTGTATTCTGCTTGGCAGTTGGGCCCGACTGAAGTTCAAAATCAAGGAGTAACGCGTGCTGCATGCCATAACGCACAATAAGTCTCGTGTATATCAGCGGTACCTGGGGCATCGAGAACCCGGTGAAAAAAGAGTTTCAGAGGAAGATGAGATCACCGCTCTAATCATGGGGCCGTTGGCCTTCCTGCCTGCCAGTGCGATCGGGGCATTCTGGATGGCGCTCGCGAAAAAGGGAAAGCCAGAAGCGTTCCCTGAGGGGCCGGTAACACAGGCAGAAATGAGATTCTGGCCCAGAAAAAATCGAATCGAACCGGATATGTTGGTTGAGTTGTGGTGGGGAGCGGAGAGGTGGTCGCTACTGATCGAATTCAAATGGAGGGCTCCCTTGAGTGGTGACGACCAACTCCATAAGCAATGGAAGAACTATTTGTCGCATGATGAGCAGAAAAGAGCCTTGCACATCTTCATTGCCCCTGAGACCAGCGCAGGTATCGAAGCAAAGGGCCGAGACGACATTTGGAAAGGCCACCTTCTACTTCGCTCTTGGTTCGATGTGTTGAATACTTTGCATCAGTTGAAGAACTCGGAGTTGCTCCTGCATCGTTGGTCCGAAGAGGTGATCTGTTGCCTCGGAAAGCTAGGAATTCGCCCTTTTTGTGGTTTCAAGGACCTTGGTGCGCTGGAGTTAGCGCCGCAGAGAACCGAAATTTTCTGGAGGGGCTTCGATGGTTTTGCTCATCTGGAAACACCTGAACTTCCCTCAGTGAACGTCTCGCAACAAACATTCTTTAATGCAGTAGGAGGCCGTCATGGCTGATATCGGCAAGTCTATTTCCGAGTGTATCTCCTTCATTTCCAAGGTCGGCGCAGAGTGTGAGGTCCTCGCTTTGTTGTTGAAGCAAGAACTGAATAGCCTGCTGAACAACGGCTCGATCAGAAAGTACGTTGTAGCAGGACCATGGGTAGAAGCGTCTTTGACGGACAGCAATAGTTGGGTGTACACCGACATTGCATACTCTCTGCCCGTAATCATAAAGCCCAAACGAACGACTGGGGCGTACCTAAGCTTCCAGATTAGTTTCGTAGGGACTGGCATTGCCGCTATAGATAACAATCAACCGCTCCTGCACGTAGGCTTCTGGTCTAAGCCCGTAGATTTTGACGAGTGTTGGATGGGGTTCCCGCTGGATGATTCACCGCGAACCCTAGAGGAAGGTCAGTTGTTTAGATGGACAGCGTCTGGTGAAAACTTTAGCGAGTGGGTCTATAGCCTCCGTCTTGCAGAGGTCAATACGATGCAAGATATCCAAGAGCAGATCGTGATCCCAGTAATGGCGCTTCTATTGGGTGAGAGCGTCATAGATGCATTCGCTGGCACAGCCCGAAGCGTTGTCCGCTACTGCGAAACCGGAGGCTCACCAGGACAATATCGTGTGGTGCAGTGAGTAGTTTTCTTTGGGGCAAACTACGATTTGCTTGGCACTTGTTAAATCACCAAGCCGAGGTTCGTGGTCTGTCCCTGATGAATCGAAAAAGGTATGACTGCTTTTGGCCGATCGCTGCCTGTTGCAAGGGGCTTCAATCGACCCTAAGCAACCCTTGATGTAAGTTTGTTGTCGCCAAATGTTATTGGCATTCATGGAGGATTCTGACTGATG